>CAZONP010000054.1:0-11652 GCA_964581155.1 uncultured Candidimonas sp.
GAAGCCCGATTCGGTGTCGAGCGTGAACATGACGCCCGCGCTGCCACGATCGGAACGAACCATACGCTGTATACCGGCCGACAAGGCGACTTCAGCATGCGCATAACCCCTGTGAACCCGATACGAAATAGCACGGTCGTTATACAGCGAGGCAAAGACATGGCGGATTTTTTCCAGGACGTCGTCGATGCCGACGACGTTAAGATAAGTTTCCTGTTGGCCGGCGAATGAGGCGTCGGGCAAGTCTTCAGCCGTAGCTGACGAGCGCACCGCAAACGACCCCTTCCCGTCGGCGTCGAGCGCCGCAAATGCAACGCGAATAGCCTGCTCGAATTCGGCAGGAAACGGTGTGTCGATAATCCATTGACGGATCTCGGCGCCCGCGTTGGCCAGTTCGCGCACGTCTTCGGAATCGAGCGTGAGCAGCCGGTCGGCGATGCGTTGATCGAGTTTGGTTGATTTCAGGAAATCGCGAAAGGCGTCGGCGGTTGTGGCAAAGCCGCCCGGAACCCGGACACCTGCGCCAGCCAACTGACTGATCATTTCACCAAGCGATGAGTTTTTACCCCCTACCGAGTCGACATCCGTCATGCGGAGCTGCTCGAAAGACACAACATAAGACATAAAGTCACCTTTAACTATAGAAGAAAGCGTGTTTGCTTATTGCGCGAAATGCACCGCCATGACTGTGGTCACGATGTAACCCGGGTCACGCACTAAGCAAACCAGCCTTGCTTGCTGGTAAGGTGACTGTTAACCTTGCGATTGTACCGTTTCCGGCATCTTCTGCAGCAACTTATCAATGACAACTCCAATAATCGAACGCACTGTATTCGTAGTTTCGGACAGTACGGGCATAACCGCCGAAACATTCAGCAATTCCGTGCTGTCACAGTTTGAACAGATAAAGTTCCAGGCAATACGCATCCCCTTCCTGGATACGCTGGAAAAAGCCACGGCGGCAGCCGAGCGCATCAACCGCTGCGCCAGGGAACAAGACGCCCCGCCCCTGGTGTTCAGCACGCTGGTCGATCCGGCGATCGCACTGAAAATACAAACGGCCAACTGCACGTTTCTTGATCTCTTCGGCACATTCGTCCAGCATATCGAAACGGCCTTGGGCGTGAAATCCAGCCATTCGGTGGGCCGTTCCCATATGGGCGGCTTGTCCAAGCAATACAACAACCGCATCGAAGCCATCAACTTCAGCCTGGCGCACGACGATGGTCAATTCGTCCATGGCCTGGAACAGGCCGACGTTATTCTGGTGGGCGTGTCGCGTTGCGGCAAGACACCAACCAGTCTGTATCTGGCCATGCAATACGCGGTCAAGGCCGCCAACTTCCCGTTGATTCCCGAAGACTTCGAGCGCGGCACATTGCCCAGCACGCTGGCACCGTATCGCAAGAAGCTATTCGGGCTGTCCATTCAGCCGGCGCGGTTGGCCGAGGTGCGCAACGAACGGCGCCCCAATAGTCAGTACGCGTCCATCAAGCAATGCCGTCACGAAGTCGCCGAAGCCGAACGCCTGATGCGCATGGAAAATATTCCCTGGCTGTCCACCACCACGAAGTCCATTGAAGAAATTTCGACCAAGGTTTTGGATGAAGTGGGGCTGGACCGGCGCATTTACTAACGTCCCCGCACGCGTCAGTGTCGTGGCGCCGTGAAAAGGGCCTCGTTAAGACCGTGAATCGTGCACGCGGCGCTGCTCGAACAGGCAGATGCCCGCGGCAACTGCCACATTAAGCGACTCGACGTACGTCGACTGCGGAATGAATACCCGGCAATCCGCCACCGCCAGCAACGTGGGATCGGCGCCCTGCCCTTCGTTACCAAACAGCCATGCGCACCGGGGCGGGAGCTTTACATCGTAAAGCGATCCTGCTGCGTCGAGCGCGGTTGCCAGCATAGGCACGGCCAATAATGCGCGCGCTTTATGAAGATCAATGTTTTCATGGACTGCCATTGCGAAATGCGCGCCTTGCGCGCTGCGCAACACCTTGGCCGACCAGGCCGAGGCGCATCCCGGCGAGAGATAGGCGTGCGCAATGCCGGCGGCGGCCGCTGTACGCAACAATGTGCCGACATTGCCGGGATCCTGCACCCGATCCAGCCATAGGCAGTTGTGATCGATGCGCTCGGGCATGACGGGCACGGGAGCCAGAACCAAAAAGTAAACGCCCTGCCCATGCCCGACTTTCGAGAGGGCTTTTATCAGGGGGGGCTCGCACGTGACCGCCACGGCGGAACTTACGGCGTCCACGAGGCTGAGCAGCTCGGGGTTCTGTGGCAGGCGCTGGGCATCGAACAAGGCCAGATCAGGGTTGCCGTGCCGGCGCAGCCATTCCTGGCAAAGGTGGACGCCTTCAAGCAAAACGGGGTATCCGGGCCGCCCGCTTTCATCAACGACGCGCTTGCCATCGGCCAGGCGGGCCACACGTTTGTAAAGAGGGTTGTCGCGTGAGCTGATGTGCTTCATGGCGCCTATGCCTTTTGAATAAGCAGCAAGCGCTTTACCGGAGCGAAGCTGCGGCGATGCGCGGGGCACGGGCCGTGAACTTCCAGCCGTGCCAGGTGCAATGCCGTGCCATAGCCTTTGTGCTGATCGAAACCATAATCCGGATACGCGGCATGCAGCGCCAGGCAATCCGCATCTCTGGCGGTTTTTGCCAGAATGGACGCGGCTGAAATGGAGGCGACGCTGGCGTCGCCCTTGACGATGGCCTCGGCAAGGCACGTCAGGCCGCGTGGAAGGCAATTGCCATCCACCAGGGCCTTATCGGGCAGTTGCGTCAGGCCTTCACACGCCCGGCGCATGGCGAGCATGGTCGCCTGCAGTATGTTGATGGTGTCGATCTCGTCGACGCTGGCGCTTGCGACGCACCATGCCAACGCATCCCTGCGTATCAGCACGGCCAGCTCATCGCGGCGCTGGGCCGTAAGCTTCTTGGAATCGTCAAGGCCCGGTATGGGGCGTTGCGGGTGCAGTATGACCGCCGCCGCATATACCGGCCCGGCCAGCGGCCCCCGGCCGGCCTCGTCAATGCCGGCTATGTGCGGCACGGCCGGCATGACGGCGGCGAAGAGTTCAGACTGTTCCATGGCCGGCCTGAGTAATAATGGCTTGTGCCACCAAGGCGGGAGTGTCGCGCAGCAGCGACTCATGAATTTCAGTATAGCGGCGAACCAGCGACTGTTTATAAGGCGCGTCTGTCAGTGCTCTCCAGGTGGCCTCGGCAAGCGCGTTCGGAGTCGCATCGTCCTGCAGGAGCTCGGGCACAATGAATTCCCGTGCCAGCACATTGGGCAGACCCACCCACGGCACCGACGGCTTTTCGCTGCCCGCCTTCCATTGCATCAACCGTTTCATCATTGGCGACAATACATAGGAAATGACCATGGGCCGCTTGAAAAGCGCCGCTTCGAGCGTGGCTGTGCCGCTGGCAGCCAGCACGGCGTCGCTAGCCTGCATTACGTTCCAGGCCGCCGGGCGCGTGGCGAAACTTCCGGCTGAATCCGTGGACGGTGCCTGATCGATGATACGGCAATTGGCCAATGGGTACTGCTGTAGCAAGGCCTGGAATTCGCGGCGGCGTTCCGGGTTGACCATGGGCACCAGGATCAACAACTGTGGATCCTGGGCGCTCAACAGTTGTGCCGCCTGAAGGAAACGGGGCGCCAGCAGCTTGATCTCGGAAGAGCGGCTGCCCGGCAGCATCGCGAGCACGCGCGCGCTTGCATCCACGCCAAGATACTGACGCGCCGCTGCGCGATCCGGATCCATGGGTATCATTTGCGCCAGCGGGTGGCCAACGTAGGTGACAGGAACGCCCTCTTTCTGGTAGATCTCTTCCTCGAAAGGAAACAACACCAGCATATGGGACACGGCCGCGCGTATCTTGTGAATGCGCTCGTATCGCCATGCCCAGATCGACGGACCCACAAAGTGAATGGTCGGGATACCGGCCTGCCTGAGCTGAAGCTCCAGGCGAAGATTGAAGTCGGGCGCATCGATACCGACAAACACATCGGGCGGCTGGGAAAGCCACCGGTTTTTCACGTCGCGATACGTTGCAAGCAGGCTGGGCATGCGCTTGAGCGCATCGACATAACCGAAAACCGTCAATGCGTTCATGCTATGCCACGCTTCCAGGCCCTGGGCCTGCATGGCCGGGCCGCCTATGCCCTCGCAGACGCTGTCTGCCGCGTGGTTTCGGATCCCGTGTATGACGCGAGCGGCCAATAAGTCGCCGGACGGTTCGCCAGCCACCATGCCGACGCGCATGGTCATGGCCGTGCAATGCCCCGCGTGGTGGCACTGAGGAAGTCGATCATTATCTGCAAGGCGTCGTGGGCCAGCGGACGCTCCTGCTGCAGCAAGCGAATCTGTTCGCAGGCTTCGTCCACCTTCAGGTTGCGCCGGTAAAGCAGCTTATAGGCCATTTTCAAGGCAGCGATGGATTCGGGGTTGTAGCCGCGGCGTTTGAGACCCTCGGAATTGATGCCGACAGGCCGAAAGGGATCATCCGAACCAATAAGGAAAGGCGGCGTGTCCTGGCGCATGGTGCTGGTGCCGCCTATCATGGTATGCGCGCCGATGCGCACAAACTGATGAACGGCGCACAAGCCGCCAAGAATGGCCCAGTCGCCAATATGCACATGGCCGCCCAGTTGCACACCGTTGGCTATGACTGTATGGCTGCCGACCTGGCAATCGTGGGCAATGTGCGCGTAGGCCATGATCCAGTTGTCGTCCGCAATACGAGTAACGCCCGTGTCTTGGGCCGTACCTGTGTTAAGCGTGACGTATTCCCGGACGGTGTTGTTGTCGCCGATTTCGAGCCGGGTAGGTTCGCCGTTGTACTTCTTGTCTTGCGGCATGCCGCCCACCGAGCAAAACCGGTAGAAATTGTTATTGGCGCCTATGGTGGTATAGCCGTCCACCACGCAGTGCGGACCCACCATAGTACCGGGGCCAATGACGACATTCGGACCAATTACGCTATACGGTCCTATAGAGACATCAGCGGCAATCCGTGCACCTTCCGCAATAATGGCGGTGGCATGAATCAAGTTTGCCATGGCCTACTCTTCCAGAACGCGTATCGCACACATGATGGTGGCCTCGACGGCCAGCTGACCGTCGACCGTTGCCCTGGCTTTATACCGGCAGATGGAACGGCTGATCTTGTCGGCTGTGGCTTCCAGACGCAATTGATCGCCCGGGACCACCGGGCGGCGAAACCGGGCGCCATCGATACCTACCAGGTAATACGCCATTTTCTTGTCGGCCGGCTTGACATCGTTGTCTTCGAACGAGAACAGCGCGGCCGCCTGGGCGAGCGCCTCGATGATGAGAACGCCCGGCATGACAGGGTGATGCGGAAAATGACCATTGAAGAATGGCTCGTTGATCGACACATTCTTGATGGCGACGATGCTCTTGCCCGGCACCATTTCAATGACACGGTCCACAAGCAGCATCGGGTAGCGATGCGGCAGGCGTTCCATAATTTGCTTAACGTCGAGTTCCATCTGTGTTGGTATCCTGGGTGCATCGATCGCGCGAGCGATTCGTGGGTTATTTGTTGTCTTTTTCCAGCGCCATCAAGCGGCGGCGAATTTGGGACAGCTGCGATAACACGGCGGCATTGCGCTGCCATTGGCCGTGCTCGGCATAGGGAAATACGCCTGTGTAGCGTCCCGGTTTACTAATGTCGGATGTAATGGCGGTGCCGCCCGATACGTGGACATCGTCTGCCAGCACGAGGTGTCCGGACAGCATGCCGGCGCCGGCAATGGTGCAGCGCCGCCCGATAATGGTGGACCCCGCCACACCGACGCAGGCCGCCATGGCGGTGTGGTCGCCGATCTGGCAGTTATGGCCGATCATGATCTGGTTGTCGAGCTTCACGCCATTGCCAATAATGGTGTTTTCAAGGGCGCCCCGGTCCACCGTGGTATTGGCGCCGATTTCGACATCGTCGCCCATGACAAGGCCGCCGATCTGGGCAATTTTTGCCCAGGCGCCAGGTTCCTTGTGGGGATCGGGCGCGAATCCGAAGCCGTCGGCGCCGAAAACCGAGCCGGTATGCAAGATGGCCCGGTCACCGACGGTGACGTTGTGATAGAGCGTGACCCTGGCATGCAACAGGCAATCTTTGCCAAGCGACGAATTGGTGCCTATGACGCAGCCTGGACCCAAACGCGTGCCCGCGCCTATGCGTGCGCCCTGCTCCACCACGCAATGCGGCCCAATGCTGACCCCGTCGCCGATCACCGCCGACGACGCAATGACGGCAGTTGGGTGGATTCCGGTGTCAAGTTGCTGGACGCGGTGCTGGTCGAACCACTGCGCCAGCAGCGCATACATAAGATATGGCTCGGTGCATATAACCGCCTGCCACGGGAAGCTTTCTGCGGGCAGTTGCTCCCAGGCCTCTTGGGTCATGACGATGGCCGCCGCCCTGGATGTCAGCAGTTGGTCGTGCAACTTCGGGTTGGAAAGGAAGCTGACTTCTTGGGGACCGGCCGAGGTCAGCGAGCCGAGGCCGCGTATGTGCGGTTCGGCTGTGCCCGGCGTAATGATCGGCTTGCAGTCCAGCCCGATGGTGTTGGCTTGCGCCAAAAGCGCCTGGAGCGATGGTGCCTGTTCGGGGGCTAGCAATACCGGCATGGATTAGCCGCCCAATGCCTTCATGACTTGGTCGGTGATGTCGATTCTGGGGCTGACCGTAACTGCGTCTTGAATGATCAAGTCGTAGTTTTGCTGTTCGGCGATCTTCTTGATGGCCGCGTCAGCCTTTTCGACGATGCTGGAGAATTCTTCGTTGCGGCGGCGATTGAAGTCTTCCTGAAATTCGCGACGCTTACGCTGAAGATCGGAATCCAGATCGGCAAGTTCCCGCTGACGCTTGACGCGTTCCGATTCAGACAGAACGGGAGCGTCTTTGTCGAATTTCTGGGCTTGGCTGCGCAGCTTGTTGGCCAAGCTTTGCAATTCGTCGTCGCGACGCTTGAATTCGCCTTCGATTTTAGTTTGAGCTGCTTTTGCCGGTTTGGAATCGCGCAGAATGCGTTCCGTGCTGACAAAGCCGATTTTGGTGGCTTGCGCGTAAACCGGAGCGGCAACCATGGCGGTTGCACCGAGTGCCGCCGCAAGCACCAGGGCGCGATTGCCCCGGCCGATACCGCGTGATAGAGCAGAGAGCTTTAAAGCGAATTGAGACTTCATGAAATCTACCTTGCAATGTAGCAGAGATAAAACAACTATTGTGCCATTAATAAAGTCAGATCAGAAACCGGTGCCGATCTGGAACTGGAACGCCTGCTTGTCGTCGCCTTCTTTTGCATTAAGCGCGCGACCGTAGGACAACTGCAGCGGGCCCAAAGGCGATTCCCACGAAAGGCCCACACCTGCCGAATATTTCCAGCCGCATGGATCTTCGGCCGGGTTGGTGGTATTGCCTCGTCCGCACGTACCGCCGCCAGTCGTCGTGACCTGGCCCGCGTCGGTGAACAAGAACCACCGTAGGGTACGGTCGCGCGACGCGCCGGGGAATGGCAGGTACAACTGTATATTACCTACGATACGGCGCGAACCGCCCAGGTAATCGTTAGTAAGCGTATCGCGCCCGCCCAGTGATGCGCCTTCGAAGCCGCGCACTGAACCGATACCGCCGCCGTACACGTTCTTGATGACAGGGAAAGCCTTGCCGCCGTAGGTGCGGCCATAGTCGGCCATGCCGTTGAAGGCCAGCGTGTACGCCTTGCCCAGCGGCAGGTAATACTGCTGTTGCGCACTTAGCATGTAGTAGCGCAGGTCCATGGTGGAAATGTCGCCCGACAAGCGCGTGTAGCTGCCCTTGGTCGGTGCGATTGCGCTGTCCCGGGTGTCTTTGGACCAGCCCACGTTGAAAATAACCGAGTTGGTCGCTTCGCCATATTCCTTGACGAAGTCCTGGTAGGCGCGCGGCGTGTATTGTTCACTTAACTGGCTGAGCTTATTGTGCTCGAAACTGATGCCGGCGAACACGCGATCGACTTCCGAGATGGGAACGCCGAAGTTCAGGCCGCCGCCAAAGGCGGTGACGCGGTAGTCGCCGTAGGAATTGCTGTTGTCGTACGGTGTTGTACGGCGATAGTAGAGCGACGTGGTCTTGCTGATCCCGTCTTTGGTCCAGTATGGGTCGGTATGCGAAATGACTGCGGCGCGATTGGTCTTGCTGGTATTGACCTGCAACGACAGCGTGTTGCCGCTGCCGAAGATATTATCCTGGCTGATACCCGCCGACAAAATGAGCTTGTCGGTGGAGCCGTAGCCTACGCCAAGATTGATAAGGCCGGTGGGTTTTTCCTTGACGTCCACATTCAGGTCCACCTGGTCGGGTGAACCCGCGACTGGCGCCGTCTGCACATTGACATCGTTGAAGTAGCCAAGACGGTCGACGCGATCACGCGACGATTTAATACTGCTGGAATCGTACCAGGCCGCTTCCTGCTGACGCATTTCGCGGCGGATGACTTCGTCTCGGGTGCGTGTGTTGCCACCGATCTGGATGCGGCGCACATATACGCGGCGGCCGGGATCCACATAAAAGGTCAGGTCGGCTTCGTGAGTTTCGCGGTCCAGCACGGGATTGGGGTTGACGTTGGCGAACGCATAACCCAGGCTGCCCAGGTAATCTGTAATTGACTTGACCGTCGCGCTGGATTTTGCTGCGGAAAAGGTTTCGCCTTCCTTCATGGCTAGCAGCGGTTGAATCTTGTCGTCGAGGCCAAGGAGATCGCCAGCCAACTTGACGCTGCGCAATGTGTAAGGCTCGCCTTCATGGATGGTAAGCGTTACGAAAATGTCCTGGCGGTCGGGCGATATGGTGACCTGTGGAGGTTCCGCCGCGTATTCCAGATAACCACGGTCCAGGTAGTATGAGCGAATCCGTTCGATGTCGCCTTCAAGCTTTTCGCGCGAATATTTGTCGGTACCTGTGTACCACGTCATCATGCCGGAATCGGTAAGTTCCATTTCGCCAAGCAGCGTGGATTCCGAGAACGCCTTATTACCGACGATCTTGATTTCCTTGATCTTGGCCAGGTCGCCTTCGAAGATGTCGAAGCTGACCCCGACGCGGTTGCGCGGAAGTGGCGTAATGATGGGAGTGATTTCAACACCGTACTTGCCTTTGGACAAGTATTGTTGCTTGAGTTCGAATTCCGCCCGCTCGAGCATGGAACGGTCGAAGACGCGGCCTTGCCCGAAACCCACGGCGCCCAGCGACTTGATGATGGCCTTGGAGTCGAACTCGTGCATGCCGTTGAAGCTTACCGAGGCAATGGTCGGTCGTTCCTGAACGGCCACGACCAGCACGTTATTGGACGTGTCGATTTTTACGTCGCTGAAGAATCCGGTGGCGTACAGGCGTTGTATGGCTTCGCTGGCCTGGGCCTCGGTAAACTCTTCGCCCACTTTCACGGGCAAATAGCTGAATATCGTGCCGGCGTCCACCCGCTGAATGCCGTTGACCTGGATATCGCGTACGACAAACGGCGAGAATGCACTTGCGAAACTGGGGACAAGCATGGCCGCCAATAAAACGGGCAAGGCGCGCTTGGCAAAAGGGAATTTCCGGCTAAACGACATCCTGGACGATCCTTGGGCGATTGAATGGTGGAAGATTGTAAGGCACAAAGCCCTTAACTGAAAAGACGCATGAAATCATTAAAGAACGCCAAGCCCATAAGACCGGCCAGCAAGCCAAGCCCAATGCGCTGCCCCGCTTCCATCCATTTCTCTGGAACCGGCTTGCCGCGCACCGCCTCTATAGCGTAATACATTAGGTGACCGCCATCCAGCATAGGTATGGGTAACAAATTTAACACGCCGATACTAACACTGATCAAGGCTAAAAAGCCGATATATGCCGCCAATCCGATGCGAGCCGTCTGGCCGGCATAATCGGCGATGGTCACCGGGCCGCTGACATTGCGCAGGGATACGTCTCCCACCACCATGCGGCCCATCATTTTGAGCGAGAACCAGGCGGTTTCGGCGGTTCGCACCACGCCGCGCTGGAGGCTGTCGAACACGCCGTAACTGACTGTTACCATGGGGAAGTCGGCACCCAGTAGAACACCAATACGGCCCACGTTGGAGCCATCTGCGGCGGTATCGGCCTGGGGGATAACGTCGAACGACAGGGTCGTGCCATCGCGCAACACCTTGACCGAAACGGGAACACCGGGGCTAGCCTGGATTTCCTTGACCATATCGGCAGGCGTAGGTGAATGCAGTTGCCCAACCTCAACGACAATGTCGCCGTTGCGCAATCCGAACTGTTCGCCGGCCCCTCCGGCAAGTACTTCCGTAATTTGTGCGCGAGGCCGGGCCAAAGCCAGGCCGGCCTCGGCCATTAGGTCGCTGCCTTCCGGTTCTATGGTCCCGCGCGCCAGCTGCAATTGACGTTCGCGGGACATACCCGAGGCAGTATTGACTTGCACGCGCACTTCCCCGCCGCTCGTCAGGCCGTCCAGCAGCTGCCACCGGGCTTCGCCCCAGGACTGTATTTCCTGACCGTTGATGCTGGTTATGCGATCACCCTCCTGGAAGCCTGCGAGTGCGGCTGCAGTGGCGGGTGCAGGCGCGTCCAGCACAGGCGCTGGTTCTTGCGTGCCGACCAATCCCAGCGCGGCGTACAAGAGAGCGGCAAGGAGAAGGTTCGCGACTGGGCCGGCGATCACGATGGCACTGCGCTGAAGCAAGGACTTCTGATTAAAGGCCTGCCCGTCGGCGGCCACCGGAGTGCCGGCCACCGGAGTGCCGGCCACCACTCCTTCATCCAGCATTTTTACGTAGCCGCCTAGCGGGATGGCGGAAAAGGCCCATTCGGTGCCATGACGATCAACCCGACGCGCCAGAACCTTGCCGAAGCCCACCGAGAACCGCAGCACGCGCACACCGCAACGCCGAGCCACCCAGTAGTGACCGAGTTCGTGAAATGTAATCAATACGCCCAATGCAACAGCGAATGCAAGCAGTGTGAAAAACATGAATATCCCGAAAAAACTGCTGTATTACCCTCTGAGCAGGCAAAATTCTGTGGCAATGCCACGCGTATAAGCATCGAGCGCCAATACGTCGTCCAGTGTGTCGAGCCCGGGATCGGACATGGCCGCCATCCGGTCCAGGCAGGCCTCGATAACAGGCGCGATCTCAGTGTAGCGAATTTGCTGCTTCAGAAAGCAGTCGACGGCGATTTCATTCGCGGCGTTCAGCGTGACGCAAGCTGCTTGCCCCGTCGCAAGCGCATCGAATGACAAACGCAGGCAGGGAAAGCGCTCCAGATCCGGCTCTTCGAAGTCGAGGCGACCGAGCGCCGTAAGGGCCAGAAGTCCCACACCGCTGTCGATGCGCTCGGGAAAGCCCAAGCCATAGGCGATTGGGGTACGCATATCGGGTTGCCCCATTTGGGCGAGTATGGAGCCGTCTTCGTACTCGACCATGGAGTGCACCATGCTTTGTGGATGAATGACCACCTGGATCTTGTCGACCGGCATGGCGAAGAGCCAATGCGCCTCGATCACTTCCAGGCCTTTATTCAGCATGGTCGCGGAGTCGACCGAGATCTTGCGGCCCATGCTCCAGTTGGGGTG
>CAZONP010000055.1:0-11619 GCA_964581155.1 uncultured Candidimonas sp.
CTTGTCGCCCAGGCTCAGGCGGTGGTGGCTGGAGGTTTTCCGGAAGAAGGCCAATAATACTCGTCAGGGTACGGGCGGCCGCCGAAGATGGCCGTGCCTATGCGCACCTCTGTGGACCCTTCCTGGATGGCGATTTCGAAATCGCCGCTCATACCCATCGACAAACGGGAAAGCTCGACGCCATCAATGCCTTCGGCCTGGGCGTGGTCGCGTGCCATGCGCAATGCACGGAAGCACGCCCGCACGGCATCTTGATTCGGTTCATTGATGGCAAGCGTCATCAAGCCGCGCACACGCAGCGTGGGTGTGTCTTGGGCCAGGCGGCGCAGAAAGCCGGGTAGCTCTTCGGGCGGCAAGCCATATTTGCTCGGTTCGCTGGATGTCTTGAGCTGCACCAGGACGTCGATCGCGCGTCCTTCGGTTTGCAGGCGGCGGTCGAGCGCAACAGCCAATTCCATGCGGTCCAACGACTGCACTTCGGCCGCCAGGCGGGCAATGTCCTTGGCCTTGTTGGTTTGCAGGTGGCCGATCATCACCCAGTCGATGCCGCAGTCGGCAAGGGGCTCGGCCTTGCTGCGTATCTCTTGCGCCTTGTTCTCGCCGAAGCGGCGCGCACCTTGGGCCACGGCTTCGCGTATGGCGGCCGGCCCGAAGGTTTTGCTGACAGGAAGCAGAGCAACTGCGTCCGGCGCGCGCCCGGCGCTCACGGCGGCAAGGCTGATGCGTTCCCTGATGTGTTCCAGCCGGGCGCCGATGGAGTTTTCGTCAGTCATGGGCGCGCTGGATGTCGGCGGTGATTTCGTAGGACCGCAACCGCGCCGCGTGATCGAACATGTTCGATGTGATCATCAATTCATCTGCCCCGGTCTTGCGGATGAATGCTTGCAATTGTTGCGCGACGCTATCTGGCGAACCGATGGCTGAACATGACAACACATGGTCCAGGAGATCGCGCCCCTGGGGTCCCAACTGGTTCAGATAGCCTTTGACGGGCGGGGGCAACCGGGATGGCCGACCGCTGCGAAGATTGATAAAAGACTGTTGCCAGGACGTGGCCAGGTACTGCGCCTGGTCGTCGGTGTCGGCGGCAAATACGTTGAACCCCAGCATCACGTAAGGTTTGTCGAGATGCACGGATGGCTTGAAGGTACTGCGATACACGGCGATGGCGTCCATCATTTGCTGTGGGGCAAAATGCGAGGCGAAGGAATAAGGCAGGCCAAGTGCGGCCGCCAGCTGGGCGCCGAACAAGCTGGACCCGAGAATCCAGATGGGCACATTCAGCCCTTTGCCAGGTACCGCCTCGATGGATTGCCGGGGGTTCGCTGAAAAATAGTCCATCAACTCAAGCACGTCACGCGGAAATTCGTCGGCATCGCTGGCCAAATTGCGCCGCAATGCGCGGGCCGTAGCCTGGTCCGAGCCGGGGGCGCGACCCAGGCCAAGATCGATACGGCCGGGAAACAGCGACTCCAGCGTGCCGAATTGTTCGGCAATGACCAGCGGCGAGTGATTGGGCAGCATGATGCCGCCCGCGCCTACGCGCAGTGTGGATGTGCCGGCCGCGACATGACCGATCAGGACTGCGGTGGCGGCGCTGGCAATGCCGGGCATGCCATGGTGTTCCGCCATCCAATAGCGCTGGTAGCCCCACGTTTCACCGTGCTGGGCGATATCGAGGGTATGGCGAAAGGATTCGGCGGCGGTGCTGCCTTCCGTGATGGGGGATAGGTCGAGAATAGAAAAAGGAATCATTTCACTTAGATGGGGTCAGTTGCGTGGAACACAATGGTGGATTTGCAAGGCAGCCAGTCTAGAGCCTGCTTGACCTGGATCCCACACGGGCGCCGACCACCATCTCTGTAATCCAGTTTACCAAGATTGATGTGTAGGCTTGCTGGCACGGCTTCTCGCTAAGGGCGTGATCGGCGCCGTCGACGACGCGGTGCGTAAGTGAATGCGAATTGCGGAATGCGGCACGGTAGCTCATGATGGTTGCGTGCGGCACCAGGTGATCGTGTTCCGATTCCACAATTAGCACGTCGCCGCGGAATGCGGCGCATGCCGCAAGGGCGCGATTCTCTTCCGGTGTAACTGGCGCGCCCCGGTACACGGCCAGGTCTTCGCGGTTGAGCTTGCGTTTTGGGGTATGCCATTGCGCATCCCTGTATAGGGAAGGCACCCGCAGGGACAGCCACTTGACCGGCCGCAACGTGGTTAGGATTGTTGACAAATATCCGCCATAGCTCGTACTCACCACCGCTATGGAATTGGTGTCAATGGCGGGATGCTGGGCCAGGCGGTCATAGGCGCTGACAATGTCGCGCAAGTTTTCTTCGCGCGTTACCGTCTGTTGTCTTTCCGACCCTTTCTCGTGCCCCCTTAGGTCGAACGTCAGGCAGACGCAGCCCAGCCCCGCAATGCCACGGGCGCGATCCAGGTCACGTTCCTGGCTACCGCCCCAGCCGTGCACGAACAAGACTCCGGGCACCTTGAACTCGGGCGCAAGAAAGGTGCCCGCCACATGCTCGTCGTCGACGACGATTTCCACGGCTTCGCTATTCGTTCCCATACGGCGCCACAGACACGTACTTGCTCATCAGGCCGGTTTCCTCATCTTCGCCCCGGTAGACCTGAACCGCCGGGGCGGGCGGCGGCGGATGCTCGCCGAAGAGTTCTATGGTCGACGCGCGCACCAACCGGGTTTCCGGATCCGCATGAAAGACCTCGACTGCCGCAATCTCCGCATTGCTTGCCCCGCCAACCCGCCACGACTGCTCCAATACGCCCACGCGTCGCTGACCGGCATTGTCGGTGCCACTGGCGATGTCGTAATTCCGCCGCGAGGCGAAGAACCCTTGGAAACATTCGTTGGCGGCCTGGTCATAGCGCCGGGCTTTGTCTATTGCAACTCGAAAGTGCTCGGGCAAGTCCGCGTGCAACAGGGCGCCGAAGTCGCCCCGTGCGACGATGAGGTCCGAGCCCCCGTAGACTTCTTGCCCGGCGTTGTCGCTCGTCAGCCGCTGCGTGCCGACATAACTTGCGATAATGCCCGCAATGCGGGTTTGGCCGACGCTGTAGGTTTCCACGTCCGCCAGGTGTTCTTCCAGAACGACGCCGCACTCGCCAAGAAGCGAGGTGTCCATGTTACGCAGTGCCGCATCCAATTGGACGCCGTTCGACACCAGCATCTGGCCCCGGCCGCCTGTTGCATGCACCGGCTTGATACGCATGGCGCCATAGTCCAGAAGACGGCCGCCCGCCACCCGGGCGTCAGCCAAGGTAAAACAGGTATAGCCCCGCAAGACGCTGTCGACGGTGCGGCGAGTGAATTCGGGCGACCAGCCTTCGGGGGATGGCGCTGCAACATCGACCAGCCCATGGCTGATGGCTTTGGTGGGTACAAATGCATAGGGCGCCACGCCGCCGAAAATGTCTTCTTCACTGGTGATGCGCAAATCCTGGGCGATCCTGCTGAGGATCGTTTCGGTGGGTAAGTAGTAAACGGGGCCGGGGTTGCGCCTTTGTGCGTCGTAGTAGCCGCCAAACGTCATGCCGAGCAGGGCGGCGATGCGGCGCCCAATATCGAAATGCACCACCCGTTCGTGTTCCGGTTCCTGAGGCCGGGCCGCGTATACGAAAACCGCTCCCCGGGCCGGTTTCCGTTCCCCCTCAAAAGTTTTAGTCATTCCGGATGCCGCCTTGGCCTCTCAAGGTCGGCACTACTCGTCGAGTTTGACCTGCGGCAAGGCCTTTAATTGGTCCTTGGTGTATCCCTGCAGGATCATGCGCTCGCCTGTCTGGTTGATCTTTTCAAAAGGAATGGCAACGTCGTGCGTCCCCATACCCAGGAAACCTCCGGCGCCAATAACGTAGTACACCGCCTTGCCGTCCGGGGCCAGGACAACGTCGCTGATATCGCCAACCTTGTCATCGTTTTCGTTGTATACGGCTTTACCGATGATCCTGTCCTTGACGCTCCATCCCGAAATTGCCTGGGTGTTGTCACCCGCATCACCCGGAGTAGCGGTCACGCCGGCGGTTCCGTTGGCGGGGGCGATGGGACTCTTGTTCATATCGGTTGAATCCCCGTCCGCCGAGCGGTTGGCCCCTTCCATCGGAGGGGTCATGGTGCCGCTTGACCCGGTATCCGGCGTAGGGGTGGTTGTTTGAGCGTAAACCGTGGGTGCCAGGACGAGGGGTAGCGCGAACGTCGCTATTGCAATCAGTTTTTTCATAGTCAGCTCCTGAGTAGCGACCAAAATGGGTCAAGGCAACCACAAGCAATTGACGTGCCGCCGCATTGTCCAACCTGGATGCAAGGACATGGTGGATGCGTCCTGGGCATGCCGTTTGCATGCGTGGGACGCATCCACAACGCACCATACAAGGAATACGAATATGCTCTATACGATAGCGGTGATACTGATAGTGCTTTGGCTGCTCGGCCTGGTGACGTCCTACACGGTGGGGGGCTTCATCCACATCCTGATTGTGATTGCCATTATTATTGTGCTGGTGCGCCTGATCAGTGGTCGCTCGCCCTGAACTCCAATAGTCCACCGATCGTAACGCTTTGAAGTTACGTGATAATTCGATTTTCGCAATAGGTTTTCCCTGGGCTTATCCACACGAATCGTGGATAAGCCCAACTTTCGTTTTGGAATCCAGTAAAGGGCCTGATAAAAGCACAAGCAAGGGAAAACACTGCCCATTTTCCTTGTAATAATTACAAATTGCAGCGCGGTGGTCGATTATCATCCTTAGGTATTAATTGGATGATAAGAAAGGACTTGTTGCGGTAGTGCCAGACTTATCAGTATGGTTGTCCACAATAGCTGGGGATAACCCCCATAAGACCCACCAGGAGACACAATGCCAATGCCATTTCGTTTACTTCGCAGCGCCGTTACCCTGGCGGCCTGCTTGCTTCCGCTCGCAATTGTGGGGCAGGCCCATGCTCAAGCAGGTTATCCCGATCGACCCATCCGTATGATCGTAGGCTTTTCGGCGGGCGGCACGACCGACGTCGTGGCGCGCATACTAGGCAAGGAAATCGGCGACGCGCTTGGGCAGCCGGTGGTGGTCGAGAACCGGCCGGGCGCAGGCAGCAACATAGCTAGCGAAATGGTCGCGCGCTCCGACGCCGACGGTTACACACTGTATATGGTGGCCGTAACCAGCGCCATCAACCAGTCGTTGTACACGAACCTGCGTTTCAACCTGGTGGACGACTTCGCGCCGGTTGCGCTGGCCGTGCGCGTGCCCAACGTGCTGGTCGTCAATCCCGCAGTTCCTGCCAAGACGGTGCAGGAACTGGTCGACTACGCCAAGCGCAACCCGGGCAAACTTAACTACGCGTCGTCGGGTAGCGGCACATCCATCCATATGGCCGGCGAACTGTTTCGCCAGCTGGCAGATCTCAAGGTGCAACACATTCCCTACAAGGGCAGTGCCCCCGCAATCACCGACCTGATCGGCGGCCAAGTGCAATACATGTTCGACAATATGCCGTCGGCGTGGCCACATGTCGCCGCCGGCAAGCTGCGTGCATTGGCCGTAACCACCGCCGAACGTTCATCGACGGCGCCGGAAATGCCAACAATGCAGGAATCCGGCTTCCCCACCTATGACGTTTCTTCATGGTTCGGCATTATTGCGCCCCGTGGCACGCCACCGGAAATTGTGAACAAACTCAATGCCGTGACCCTGGACGCGCTTGCCAAGCCCGCCATACAGTCGCGCCTGCTTGAATTGGGCGCGGTGCCGGCCAAAACAACGCCGGCGCAGTTTGCCGACTTCATTAAGTCAGAAGTCGACAGCTGGGCCAAGGTGGTCAAGGCGTCGGGTGCCAGAGTCGACTAACCTGGCCGGCACAGCTATCGAAGAACTGCGGCGGCTGACCAGATTGCCTACCGTTTCCGCGCAGCCGTCTTGATCATGGCCGTGCACAGGCCGCGCAGCATGGCAACCTCGTCCTGGCTTAGCGAATTGCGTGCGAATAAATGGCGCATGCGGGGCATGAGCTTCTTGGGATGAGCCGGATCCAGAAAGCCAACCTCGGTAATGGCTTGTTCCCAGTGGCGCATCAACTGCTGCAGTTGCTCGCTGGTGGCGGGGGCATCGCCCGGGTCGCCGCGCCCGGTGGTGGATGGCAGCATGGGCAGCGACATTGCCTTGGCAAGCGCGTAACGGAATTCCCACGCGGCCAGTTGCAGCGCCTGGGCTACATTCAGCGAACTGTAGTCGGGGTTTGCCGGGATGTGGCAAATTTGCTGGCATAAAGCAATGTCTTCGTTAGTCAGTCCTGAGCGCTCCGTTCCCAGGACCACCGCCACACGGCTCTGCGTTGTATATAGATGTTCGCAACTCATGACGGCCGCTTCGCGGATGTCGCATACGGTGCGGCCCATCATGCGAGGCCGTGCGGTTAAGGCGAACGCCATGGAAACCGGGGCCAGCGCCTCGGCCAGGGTCGGGAATATCATGACATTGGCCAAGACGTCGGTCGCGCCGCTGGCCAACGCATGGGCCTGCGGCAAGTCCAGGACGTCGGGGAAGCGGGGGGCCACCAGGCACAATTCATGAAAGCCCATGGTCTTGATCGCGCGTGCCGCCGCACCCACGTTTCCGGGGTGGCTGGGATGGACCATAATGAAGCGTACGCGAGCGAACGGGTCGACCCATTCTGGGGAAAGTGTCTGAGTCATCTAAAATACATCGTTTGCAGTGTTTAATGCACCATTGTCTTTTGTCTATTACGGAATTTTATGCACCCGATGCTCAATACCGCCATCAAGGCGGCTCGCCGCGCCGGCGCCATTATCAACCGCGCCAGCCTCGACCTGGAACGCCTGCAAGTGGCGCGCAAAGGGCCAAGGGATTATGTCACGGAAGTGGATCGCGCCGCCGAAGAGGCCATCATCGAGATTCTTCGCACCGCTTATCCGGATCACGGATTTCTGGGTGAAGAGACGGGTACCCACCCCGCCGCCGGCCAGGGCGCGGAAGAACAGCCCGAATTCCAGTGGATCATCGATCCCCTGGACGGCACCACCAACTTCATTCACGGCTTTCCCGTTTATGCGGTGTCGATCGCATTGGCCCACCGTGGCCAGATCACCCAGGCCGTCATCTACGACCCCACGCGCAACGAGCTGTATACCGCGACTCGCGGAGGCGGTGCCTTCATGAACGACAGGCGGGTGCGGGTGTCGGGTCAAACCCGTTATCACGATGCGTTGCTGGCCGCTCATGTTGCGGGCTCGGGCGGCGCCATGGCGGCCGCATCGCGTTTTTCGGGCATGCTCTCGGACTGCGTCGCGGCTCGCCGCCTTGGCTCCACCGTCCTCGACCTTGCTTATGTTGCAACAGGGCGCGTCGATGGATTCTGCGGCGTCAATCTGAAGCCATGGGATATCGCCGCCGGCAGTCTGCTTATCCTCGAGGCGGGTGGGCTCATCGCTGATTTCGACGGCGAGCAAGACTGGATGAAAACCGGCAATGTACTAGCGGCAACCCCCAAGATATTCACCCAGATGCTCGGGTATCTGCACGCCTGATCGCAGCTTGGCTAACGGAGCTTCCTGATGGAATGGATGCTGGACCCTTCAGCATGGGTGGGACTGTTGACCCTGGTGATCCTCGAGATCGTCCTGGGGATCGACAATCTTATCTTTATTGCCATTCTTGTCGAGAAATTGCCACCGCCCCTGCGCGACAAGGCACGCATCCTGGGCCTGACACTGGCCTTGTTGATGCGGTTGGCGCTGCTCTCGATCATGTCCTGGCTGGTCACGTTGACCACTCCGTTGTTTTGGGTGGGTCCGCTGGACTTCTCGGGGCGCGACCTCATTCTTATTGTGGGCGGATTCTTCCTGTTGTTCAAGGGAACGCTGGAACTGCACGAACGCGTCGAAGGGCGCGCGCTGCATGCATCGGGTTCTCGCATGCACGCGAGCTTCTGGGTCATCGTCACGCAAATTGTGATCCTGGATGCGGTGTTTTCCATCGACGCCGTGATCACTGCAGTCGGGATGGTGGATCACCTGGCCATCATGATGATCGCGGTGACCATCGCTATCGGCGTGATGCTGGTCGCATCCAAGCCGCTTACCCGGTTCGTGAACGCGCATCCCACCGTCGTCATCCTTTGCCTGGGCTTTCTGCTGACTATCGGGTTCTCCCTCCTTGCCGAGGGCTTCGGCTTCGCCGTACCCAAGGGCTACCTGTACGCCGCCATTACGTTCTCTGTCCTGATCGAGGTGTTGAACCAGATGGCACGGCGCAATATCCGCCGGGTGGATTCGAAGCGGCCACTACGAGAGCGCACCGCCGAGGGTGTCCTGCGCATGCTGGGCAGGCGTCCCCTGACCGGCCCGCAACAAGACGACGGTCAGGCAGTCGTGCAGTCCGAGGTCTTTGGCGACGAAGAGCGATACATGGTCAGCGGCGTGCTAAGCCTGGCCGACCGATCGATCAATTCCATCATGACGCCGCGCACGGACGTGTCCTGGATCAATCTTGACGACGAGCCGGCCAAGCTGCGCGAACAAATTGCCAAGGCGCCCCATAGTTTCTTCCCGGTGTGCCGGGGATCGCTGGACGAGGTCATAGGCATAGGGCGTGCGAAGGAAATGATCGCCGACCTCATCACGCAAGGCAGCATACGGTTGTCGCGCCTGCGCGATCCCATCATCGTTCACGACGCAACCGGGGTGCTGCGCCTAATGGACATTCTCAAGCGTTCACGCGGCCAACTCGTGCTTGTCACTGACGAATTCGGCGCCATTGAAGGCCTGGTTACGCCTATTGACGTATTCGAGGCCATTGCGGGCGAGTTTCCCGATGAAGACGAAACTCCCGACATCACGACCGAAGGCGAGAATCGGTGGCGGGTCGATGGCGCCGCCGACTTGCACCACCTGGAATTTTTACTCAACACCGACGGCCTTGTCGACGACGAGGAAGACTTCTCGACCCTGGCGGGATACCTGCTTGAACGCTTCGGCCACCTGCCTCGGGCGGGCGAAAGTTGCGAGCTGCGGCAAAGCCACGCCACCTTTCGGTTCACGGTTCTGCGCGTAGACGGACGGCGCATCGCCGCCGTGCAAATCGACCGTAGGTACCATCAATCCACCGATACTGACGACGAGCAAGCATGACGGACAACACCTGGTTTTTACTCAAGGGCTTACTTCTAGGAATGATAGAAGGCTTTACGGAATTCATTCCCGTATCAAGCACGGCTCACTTACTATTGATTGGAAACTGGATCAATTTTCATTCCAGCAACGACAAGGTCTTTGAAGTCGTCATTCAGTTCGGCTCCATCATGGCCGTCATGTGGATCTTCCGGGCGCGCTTGTGGCAGTTGATCCGGGGAACGCTTGCCGGCGAGCGCAGCGAAGTCATGTTCACGCGCAATCTGCTGATTGCATTTTTGCCCGCTGCCGTTATCGGGGCCATCATGATCAAGCAGATCAAAGGCCTGTTCCACAGTCCCGGCGTATTTGTGTTCACGCTGATCGTTGGCGGTTTTATCATGCTATGGGTGGAGCGCAAGCCGCAATACGCCAAGCACGGCCCCGTGGCGACCGGCGGCGACGATAGCGTGGCCGCTCAGCACGTGACTGCCCGGGCGCTCGAGGAGATCAGCTGGAAGCAGGCCTTGGTGGTGGGGTTCGCGCAGTGTCTGGCCATGGTGCCTGGCACGTCGCGCTCTGGTGCCACGATCATCAGCGGGATGATGGCCGGCATACAACGCAAAACCGCAACGGAATTCTCGTTCTTTCTTGCCATGCCAACCATGCTGGCCGCTACGGTTTACGACTTATACCGCAATAGCGGCGCGCTCTCCGGCGGCCAGATCGATGCGATCATCGTGGGATTTCTTGCGGCGTTCTTCAGTGCCTTGCTGGTCGTGCGCGCCGTGTTGCGCTTTGTCTCCAAGAGCACGTATCGTCCATTCGCCTGGTACAGGATTGCATTGGGGCTGGTGGTGATGGGTTGGTTGCTGCTGCGTTAGGTCTGGTTGCGGGTGGAAACATACCGCTATAATCGTCAGCTGTTCCGACGAACCGCAACTCTACCAAAAGACTGAACCATGACTGCAGACTGCTGCCACAACAGCCTACGGGACATCTCGCATTTTGAAACTGCCGTGAAGCGGTTTCGCAGTGAGTTCTATCAGCGTAATCCGGAAATGATGCATACGCTGGCAACGCAGGGCCAAGCCCCCGCAACCCTCATCATTGCGTGCAGCGATTCACGCGTCGACACCGGCGTGTTATTCCAGGCTCATCCGGGTGAACTTTTCACCGTGCGCAATATTGCCAACCTGGTGCCGCCGTACAGTCAGGGGGCGGGCTTGCACGGCACCGGGGCGGCAATCGAATATGCCGTGCGCGACTTGAAAGTCGATCACATCATTGTCCTTGGCCACGCCAGTTGCGGCGGCATCAAGGCTGTGATCGCGGCTGCCGATGGCCACCCGATCGACCGCGAATTCGTCGGTGACTGGGTCGCCATGGCCATGCAAGCCACCGAACAGTACGTCACTGACCCAGATACGGGCGCGCGCCAGAAAGTCACGATGGATCTGCTCAAGAAAAATCCCGGCATTGTCGAGCGTGCCGCTGTTACGGGTTCTTTGCACAACCTGATCACGTACCCATGGGTGAAAGAAGCGGTGGACGCCGGCAAACTGGCGTTGCATGGCTGGTGGTTCGATCTTGAAACCGGCGACCTTTGGAAGTCAGAGCAGGGCGATATGCACCTGATGCCGGCCATCTGATTGCGCCATGCGTAAGCCGGATACGATCGCCTTTTGGGTCAATGACCGCCTGCCTGTGCCCACCGCGCTTGGACTGGCGCTGCAGCAGCTGGCTTTCCTGGGCGCGTTGCTGGTCGTGCCCAACCTTTTTGTGCACAATAGTGCCAACCATCTTGCCGACAGCAACTACCTGGACATCGCCAGCGCATCGTTGATCGCCGGAGCGCTGTCCATACTGCTGCAGATAATGAACCGATGGGGCATAGGTTCCGGCTACTACTACCCGTTGCAGGCCACGCCAACCGTCTTCGCCGTCATGTTGCTGGCGGGCAGCAGCGGTGGTGGTATGTCGCTTGCCTACGGCATGGTGTTAGTGACCGGACTCACCCAGCTTTTCTTCAGCGTCCTTATTGTGCGCTTGCGCAGTATTTTCACGGTGGAGATCGCCGGCCTGGCCGTGATGCTAACCGGCATTGCCACGGGGCAGATTGGTCTCAAGCTCTTGTTCGGCGCCGAATCGGGCGCGAACGCCAGCAACATGGAACTGAGTGTTGCCGCCTTCACCCTGTTCGTGATGGTGTTCTGCAATATATGGTTGCGTTCGCGCTTGCGCCTGTTCGCCACCCTGATCGGCTTGCTGGCCGGCAGTGTGCTTGCCGCTATTCTTGGCGTCCTGCCGTTCGAAACCATAAGCTACATCACTGATACCCCTTGGGTTCGCATTCCGACACTGCCGGTATTCGGCTGGTCGTTCGATATGGCTATGGTATGGCCGTACGTCATGATGGGGCTGGCATTGTCATTGATGTCGATAGGCGCGCAAACGGTCGCCCAGCGCACGGCCG
>CAZONP010000056.1:0-11596 GCA_964581155.1 uncultured Candidimonas sp.
CGCCTTGAGCCTGGCGAACGCTGCGCCTCGACATCAAATCGCAACTTCGAAGGTCGCCAAGGGCAGGGCGGGCGCACGCACCTGGTCAGTCCGGCCATGGCGGCGGCTGCCGCAGTTGCCGGCCATTTTGTTGATATACGAAATTTTCGATAGGAAGCCATCATGCAAGCCTTTACGACCCATCATGGCCTGGTAGCGCCGCTGGACCGCGAGAACGTTGATACCGACCTGATCATACCCAAGCAGTTCCTCAAGTCTATCAAGCGCACGGGCTTCGGACCCAATTTGTTCGACGAGTTGCGTTATCTGGACCACGGCGAACCCGGCATGGACAACACCACGCGGCCGCTCAACCCGGATTTCGTGCTGAATCAGCCTCGCTACCAGGGCGCATCCATATTATTGGCGCGCAAGAACTTCGGTTGCGGTTCCAGCCGCGAGCATGCGCCTTGGGCCTTGTCGCAATATGGTTTCCGTGCAATCGTCGCGCCGTCGTATGCGGACATTTTCTTCAAGAACGGCCTTCTGCCCATTGTGCTGCCGGAGTTGCAAATCGCACGCCTCTTCGACGACGTCAAGGCATTTGCCGGCTACAAGCTGCGTATCGATCTAGAGCGCCAGGTCGTCATCACGCAGGACGACCGCGAGCTGGCGTTCGATATCGAACCGTTTCGCAAGCACTGCCTCATCAATGGTCTGGACGACATTGCGCTTACGCTCGAAAAAGCCGACATCATTCGCGCCTTCGAAGCCGAGCGGCTGGCGCGGCACCCCTGGCTTGCCGGCCGCCCCATTGTCTGACCAATAACATTCAGGAAAATAAGAATGACACACAAGATTGCAGTATTGCCGGGTGATGGCATAGGCGCCGAGATCACCGGGCAAGCGGTCCGCATACTGACGGCGTTGGGGCTGGACCTGGATGTCCATGAAGCGGCTGTCGGCGGAGCGGCATTCGACAAGTTCGAGCATCCTTTGCCGCCTTCCACGCTGGACCTTGCAATGAATTCCGCGGCCATTCTCTTCGGTGCCGTAGGCGATTGGAAATACGACACGCTGCCACGCGAGTTGCGACCGGAACAGGCCATTCTGGGGCTGCGCAAGGCGATGGGCCTGTTCGCGAACCTGCGGCCCGCCATTTTGTATCCGCAATTGGCCAACGCCTCTTCATTGAAGCCGGAGATCGTGGCCGGTTTGAATATCCTCATCGTTCGCGAACTGACTGGCGACATCTACTTTGGCCAGCCCCGTGGCGTGCGCGAAGTCAGCGACGGTCCGTTCAAGGGCGAGCGCCAGGGCTTCGACACTATGCATTACGCGGAGTCGGAAGTGCGGCGCATTGCCCACGTGGCTTTCCAGGCCGCTCGCAAGCGGGGCAAGAAGCTATGCAGTGTCGATAAAGCCAACGTCCTCGAAACATCCCAATTCTGGCGCGACATCATGATCGCGACAGCGGTGCAATACCCGGACGTGGAACTGACGCACATGTACGTCGACAATGCCGCCATGCAACTGGTGCGGGCCCCCAAAGCGTTTGACGTGATCGTCACCGGCAACCTCTTCGGCGATATTCTGTCGGATGAAGCGGCCATGCTGACCGGCTCGATCGGCATGCTGCCTTCGGCGTCGCTCAATGCATCGAACCAGGGCCTGTACGAGCCCAGCCATGGATCGGCGCCCGACATCGCCGGAAAGAACATCGCCAACCCGCTGGCAACCATTTTGTCGGCGGCCATGATGTTGCGCTATTCCCTTGGCGAAGCCGCTCAGGCCGACCGGATAGAAGCGGCGGTTCAGGCTGTGCTGGAGCAAGGTTTGCGTACAGCAGACATCTTCGAGAGCGGAACCACCAAGGTTTCCACAAGTGAAATGGGCGATGCGGTTCTGAAAGCATTAAAATAATGTTTCGTATCTGATTTTTATTATTTTTTAAACGGCAGGAAACATGAGCCAGTCTGTAGGTTTGGTCGGGTGGCGGGGCATGGTGGGTTCGGTCCTCATGCAGCGCATGCGCGACGAGAACGATTTTTCCCTTTTCCAACCGGTGTTTTTTTCAACCAGCAACGCCGGCGGCGCGGCCCCATCATGGGCGGACGGCGCGGGTGCGTTGCAGGATGCCTACAATATCGATGCCTTAAAGAAGCTTCCCATCATCGTCACGGCACAGGGTGGTGACTACACCTCCAATGTCTACCCAAAACTGCGGTCAGCAGGCTGGAAGGGCGTCTGGATCGACGCGGCCAGCACGCTGCGCATGGCCGATGACGCCATTATCGTGCTCGACCCGGTCAACCGGCCGGTAATCGATGCGGCGCTCCAGCGCGGCGTGAAAGACTTCGTTGGTGGCAATTGCACCGTCAGCTGCATGCTCATGGGGCTGGCAGGGCTTTTCAATAATGACCTTATTGAATGGATGACAAGCATGACCTACCAGGCCGCGTCAGGCGGTGGGGCGCAGCATATGCGTGAATTGCTCACGCAGTTCGGTACGCTGAACGCAGCCGTTCGTCCCCTGCTCGACGATCCTGCGGCCGCCATTCTGGAGATCGACCGCGGCGTGCTTGGCGCGCAACAAGACCCCGGCCTGGCGCGTGAGCATTTTGGCGTGCCACTGGGCGGAAGCCTGATTCCCTGGATCGACAAGGACTTGGGCAATGGCATGTCGCGCGAAGAGTGGAAGGCTGAAGCCGAAACGAACAAGATACTTGGTCGCGGCGAAGCGTTCGGTACCGCTCCTACTCCCATCGACGGCCTATGCGTGCGTATCGGCGCCATGCGTTGTCACAGCCAGGCGCTTACCATCAAGCTCAAGCGCGATGTGCCTATGGACGAAGTGTCCGACATACTTCGGGAAGGGTCGGCATGGGCACGCGTCATTCCGAATGAACGCGACATCACCATGCAGCAATTGACGCCTGTGGCGGTCACGGGTACGCTCGATATTCCTGTCGGCCGTCTGCGCAAATTGTCAATGGGGCCGCAATACTTAAGTGCTTTTACCGTAGGTGATCAGCTACTATGGGGTGCGGCGGAACCGCTGCGCCGTATGTTGCGGATTACTCTAGGTGAACTATAAAAATGCATAAACCCCGTCGCGTATCTTCTTCTGCTGCTCTGGTTGCATGCAGCAAGCCTCTGGTCGCCACACTCGCGTCAGCGTTGGTGTTGTGTTCCAGCGCATACGCGGCGAGCTTTGGTCATTCGCGCATGGTGTCACCGATTGGCCAGCCGCTGCAAATCGATGTGCCGGTCACTCAGCTTGGCACTGACGATCTCGGCTCGATCACTGTAAGCGCCGCACCGGCCAGTGCCTGGGTTCAAGCCGGCCTCGAACCTCCCGTTGCACTCGAAACCATTACTACCCGACTGGTTGATGGCTACGCGCCGGGCTCCAAAATCATCCAGGTGCGGTCCAGCCAGGGTTTTGATAAACCTGTGGCGGACCTGTTGCTCGACATCCGTACCGCTACGGGTCAGCAGCGGTATCAGGTCAGTTTATTGACGCAGTCAGGACAGGGAAAAGTCCAGTCAGGCGTTTCCAGCAACGCAGCAGCCGGAGCGGGGGAAGCAGCGTCCGCCGCGCATGTCGTTCCGCCCGGCAAAGGGCAGGCCACTGAAGGTGCTGTACTGGTCAAGCGCGGCGACAACATGTTTCGCATTTCGCGGCGCCACGCAGTGCCAGGCGTTACTGTCTACCAAATGATGATTGCCTTGCAGCGGGCAAATCCGCAGGCCTTCATCCACGACAACGTCAACCTGGTCAAGGCCGGCTCCACACTCACCATACCCGATATGGCGGCCTTGACGGCAATCTCCGACCGGGAAGCGCGCCAAGTATTCCTTCGGCAAGCGCAGGCCTTTGCTCAATACCGGCACCGTGCGGCCGGCGGCACTTCAACCATTGACCAGGCCTCCGCCAGCGGTGGTCTGGTGTCTTCGGCCCAGGGTGTCAGCCCGGAGCCGGCGCCACCCGGTCCCAAAGATCAATTACGTTTGTCGGGCAGCCCGTCCGTCAATGGCGGCTCCGCCTCAAGCTCCAATCAGGCAAATGGTCATGCAACCGGACAAACCTCCACTGGTGCAAATGCCGACGCCCGCTCCGACGATAACGTTGCCACGCGCAAGGGCATCCAGGAATCCGGCGAACGCGTTTCCCAACTGGAAGAGAACGTCAAGCATTTGAACCAGGCGTTGCAGTCACAGGGCGAAGCCGCAAAAGACCTGATCGTCGATAGCGCAAAAGGTTTGCGCCAGTCGCTATCCGACGTGGCCAATGCGGTTGGCTCGACTGATGCAGGTAACCCGGACGCCGCCGCATCGGGCGCAAGCGGAACCGAAGGCACTCGCGCAAGCAAAGACGCAAATGCCGGCAGCCAAGCAAACGCCGGCAGTGGCGCCGGTTCGGCTGCCGCACCCAGTAATGGCGTAAGTTCCGCTGCTGCAGGCGGCGCAAGCGGCAACTCGGCCACCGCGGCTGGCGGCCCGGATACCGCCACGTCAAAATCCAATTCAGCGGCGAACGTCGCACAACCCGTACTAACTAAGGCAGAACAAACCGTGTCGTGGATACAAGAGCACATGCTGGCGGTCATTACCAGCTTGCTTGCATTAATCGTATTGATCATTGCCTGGATACTTCGGCGGGCGAATGCCAGCCATGATGACGAGCCGGGGGCGTCGAACCGCGTCATCACCGAAGCCATGGTCAAGGAAAAGCTCGACAAGATCAACCTGGACTTCGATCAGTCGTCTTCCGACGACGTACCCCCCCGGCGGAGCTAGCCGGCCATGCCTCGCATGGCATTAGGGCTGGCGTATGACGGCGGCCCATGGCTAGGCTGGCAGACGCAAGCGGGCGGTCGAACGGTACAAGACACACTTGAAGATGCGCTGGCCCAATTTCTGGCCCAGCCAGCCGCGACTATTTGCGCCGGGCGAACCGATACCGGCGTGCACGCGCTAGGGCAGGTGGTGCATCTGGACACCAATATAGATCGCAGAATCGAATCATGGGTGCGCGGTCTTAATGCCTTGTTGCCCGACAGCATTGCAGTCCAGTGGGCGCAACCTGTGTCTGACGACTTCCATGCACGATTCTCGGCGCAGGCGCGTACGTACATTTATTTGGTACGCAACGCCCGGGTGCGTTCTCCGCTATTCCATGGCCGGGCGGGATGGGTATATCATCCGTTAACGCTGGAACCCATGCAAAAAGCCGGCAAGCGCCTGGTCGGCACGCACGACTTCAGCGGATTTCGCTCGTCACAGTGTCAGGCTGCCACGCCCATACGGACGATTGAAGCGCTACATATCGAGCAATTTGGCGAATTCTTTGTCTTTACGTTCAAAGCCAATGCATTTTTGCATCACATGGTGCGAAACTTGATGGGCGCGATTCTATATATAGGGCAGGGCAGGCAACCGGCGCACTGGATCGACGACCTCCTGGCTCATCGTGATCGCCGACTTGCCGCACCCACGTTTGCGCCCGATGGACTTTATCTGGCCAAGGTGGAATACCCGCCTGAGCACCGGCTGCCAGACGTGAATGCGTCGGACGCCTTCTTCAGTCATCTGGGATTCAGCATGCCCACCGCCTGACTTGCGGGCATATACCAACGGTCAAGCCGCACGGAATCAGATAGAATGCATCCCGCCCGGTTACCATCCTAAGTAAGGCTCATGAAACTCCTTCTTGCTCTATCGAAAATCATCGACGACATAAACACGCGTGTTGGTCGAGCGGTGATTTGGCTGACGTTGCTTGTTGTCCTGGTAAGCGCAACCAATGCGGTCATACGCAAGGTTTTCAGTGTCAGCTCCAATGCCTGGCTGGAACTGCAGTGGTATCTGTTCGGCGCCATATTCCTATTGGCCGCGGGCTATACGTTCCTGCGCAACGAGCACGTGCGGGTCGACGTTTTTTCACAGAAATTGTCTAAACGCACCCAAATCAAAATAGAAATCTTCGGCATTCTGTTTTTTCTGTTTCCCGCTTGTTCGCTTATTTTTTGGCTATCTTTGCCGTTCTTCTACGAATCGTTTGTTTTGCACGAACTATCGTCGAACACTGGCGGTTTAATACGCTGGCCCGTAAAGCTATTGATACCCGTTGGGTTTGGCTTATTAATCCTGGCCGGGTTGTCGCACCTTATCAAGTGCGTGGGCTTTCTTATGGGAATCTGCCCGGACCCCACCGCACGGGGGGAAGAGAAATCCGCTGAAGAACAATTGGCTGAAGATATCCGCCGGCAGGCCGGCATCGACGACGCCATCGCTGAAAAAAATACTGAAACCAAGGGCCTTTGATCATGGAGTTCTTAATCGACAATCTGGCCCCGATCATGTTTTTCAATTTGATCGTTTTCTTGCTGCTGGGCTTTCCTGTGGCGTTCTCGCTGGCGGCGACAGGTATTTTGTACGGCCTGGTTGCCATCGATCTCAACCTGATGCAACCGGCCCTGTTCCAGGCCTTGCCGCAACGCGTGTTCGGCATCGTGGCCAACGACACCTTACTGGCTGTGCCATTTTTTACGCTCATGGGCCTGATCCTGGAACGGTCTGGCATGGCGGAGGACTTGCTGGAAACGGTGGGCCAATTGTTCGGCCCGATTCGCGGCGGGCTGGCCATTGCCGTCGTGCTGGTGGGCGCCATGCTGGCCGCCACCACAGGAGTCGTTTCGGCATCGGTAATCTCGATGGGGCTTATTTCTTTGCCCATCATGCTGCGCTATGGCTATGACAGGGGTCTGGCCACAGGCGTAATTGCAGCTTCGGGGACGTTATCGCAAATCATTCCACCTTCACTGGTGTTGATCATTCTGGCGGATCAGCTCGGCCGTTCGATTGGCGACATGTACCGTGGCGCCATGGTGCCCGGCTTATTGCTGACGTTATCCTATATTGCCTATGTCGTCGTCATATCGTTCATCAAGCCGCGAAACGCGCCGGCTCTTCCAGAAGAAGCACGAATCTATGTCAGACCCGATGGCAGCCGTGGCCTGCGTTCGCTTGCCATCCTGACCATTATTGCGTCGACAGTGGCGTGGTTCGGAGCCGAATACTATTTCAGCAGCCACACGCAAATACCCATAGACGAGCGCGTCGTCATTATCATGATGGGTTATGGGCTTACCGCCCTGGTAATAGCGCTCGTCAATAAGGTATTGCGTCTGGGCCTGCTGTCCGAGATCGCCGAACGGGTCACATTCGTCATGATCCCGCCGCTGTTTCTTATCTTTCTCGTGCTTGGAACTATCTTTATTGGTGTGGCCACACCCACCGAAGGCGGCGCCATGGGCGCGGTAGGTGCGCTTATCATGGCGGTATCGCGCGGGCGTTTTTCTTTTGCCCTGCTCAAGCAAGCCATGGACACGACGACCAAGCTTTCCTGCTTCGTCGTCTTCATTTTGGTCGGGTCCACGGTCTTCAGTCTCAGCTTCCGTGGCATTAACGGCGATATCTGGGTGGAGCACTTGCTTATCGGCCTGCCCGGCGGCGAGTGGGGATTCCTGATTGTGGTCAGTCTGTTGACCTTCTTCCTGGCGTTCTTCCTGGATTTCTTCGAACTGGCCTTTATTATCGTGCCGCTGCTGGGACCTGTGGCGGACAAGATGGGTATTGATCTGATCTGGTTCGGTGTGCTGCTTGCTGTCAATATGCAAACCTCGTTCATTCATCCGCCATTCGGTTTCGCACTATTCTATTTACGGTCAGTTGCCCCTAAAGAGGACTACCATGACCGCGTGACGGGCAAGCTCATACCTAAGGTCACATCAGGTCAGATTTACTGGGGTTCGGTGCCGTTCATCGTCATCCAGGTCCTCATGGTGGTGGCCGTTCTTGTTTTCCCCGGTATGGTTACTCACTATAAAGACGATGCCGTCCAGATCGATCCGTCCACAATTGACTTTGGTACGGACAGCACTTACGGTTCCGGTTCGTATAGTGGTGAACAATCCCCCGGCGCGGGCTTCCAGTAGGAGGGCTACAGTATGTCCGAACAGGTACGGACCCGAGTCAAGATTTGTGGTCTTACGCGTCCCGCAGACGTAGCAGCGGCCGTCCAATCGGGGGCCGACGCCATTGGCCTGGTGTTCTACGAAAAGAGCGCAAGGGCGCTCTCGATCACCCAGGCGCAAACCCTGCGCCGCATGGTGCCGGCTTTTGTCGATGTCGTTGCCTTGTTCGTCAATGCCGATCCCGATTACGTCCGGCAGGTTATCGAGCATGTGCAACCGGAACTTTTGCAATTCCACGGCGACGAAACCGAAGACTATTGCCAGAGTTTCGGCCACCGTTACATTCGCGGCTTCCGGGTAGGGGCGCCGGGCCTGGACACCGCCGACGGTGTATTGCAAACTTGCCGCGCCTATATGTCGGCAAGCGCGTGGCTGGTCGACAGCTACAGTGCGCACTACGGAGGCAGCGGCCTGAAACTGGACGTCGCGCTACTCACTGCCGTACGCGCGGCACCGGATAGCCGCGCCCTGATCCTGGCTGGCGGCCTGACCGCTGAATCGGTCGCGGACAGCATAACTGCGGTTCGCCCCTACGCCGTTGACGTCAGCAGCGGGGTGGAGACGGCACCGGGCATCAAGTCTGATGATAAAATAAAGGCGTTCGTGCGCGCTGTGAATGTCGCCCGCTTTCAAGAAGCGCCATCGCTTTGACAAGCTTTCTTTAACCAGTTAGAATGCTGTTCTTTCTTAGGCGGTTAGCTCAGTTGGTTAGAGCGCTACGTTGACATCGTAGAGGTCGCTGGTTCGAACCCAGTACTGCCTACCAGATACTTAAAAAGTCCGCAAAGCCAAGCGCTTTGCGGACTTTTTGCCGTGACTCGCACGCTGGCATAACGTGCTGTCGACAGCCTGGCTTCACTTTGGCATTAGCTGCCCACGAATTTCGCCGCCCTTGTGCTCGGCGCTGTGCACGTTGATGTAAAGTTCGCCGGCCTCGTAGGCCTTGAATTGCTCGTCCGTGAAGCTTGCATTGGCCGGCAGCGCCCATTCACCGTCGGACTTTTTCTCGAACGGAACAATAATGGGTCCGTTCTGTCCAGCGGCTCCATGGTGGATATGGGCCATGGTGGCGTCGACTCCCGTCGTGGTCACGCTGCCGCTAAGAGTCTTGTCGTCATTCACGGTGATCGTGCCGTCGCCTTTGGCGGAAGTGCTCACGGGCGGGACTTCCTGTGCTCCGTCGAGTGTGATCTTTACATCGGCTGCGATAGCGCTTCCTACACTTGCAGTCATGGCAAGCATCAGCATGCCCACCGCTGCAGTTATTGCGCGCCAGTTTATTGATTTGGTATTTGACATGGCATTGATTCCTTGCGTAGCGTTGGTTTCGAAATGGACGTGGTCCCGTCAATAGCTGTGAAGACTTCGCCAGCATATGGCGTGCCGCCGCCGGCATCACATACTGTTTTGGTTTCCCCCACGTAGGTGTTACACTGGAGCATTGAATATTTTGCACTTTTGATGACACATGAATATGACTGCCGCGCGAACTACAACCCCACGTTCATAGCTATCGCCGCGTACTGTTCATCAGCCCAATCAGCAGTATCAATTCCCAAGACGCGGCTACAGCCGCGTTTTTGCATTCTCAGGACAATATATGGTTCAAATTACTCTGCCCGACGGCTCGCAGCGCGAGTTTGCAGGCCCCGTATCTGTTAACGACGTTGCCTTTTCCATAGGAACGGGTCTGGGGCGCGCCGCCCTGGCGGGCCGCGTAACAGTGAACGGCCAGCAATCACGTCTGGTGGACACCGCATATGTCATGGAAAACGATGCTCAATTGGCCATTGTCACGGCCAAGGATCCCGATGGGCTGGATCTAATCCGCCACTCCACGGCACACTTGCTTGCCTATGCGGTAAAGTCCCTGTTTCCCGACGCACAAGTCACTATCGGTCCCGTGATCGAAAACGGCTTCTATTACGACTTTTCCTATAAACGTCCTTTTACGCCGGAAGACCTGGAAGCCATCGAAAAGAAAATGGCCGAACTCGTCAAGAAGGACGAGGTGGTGACACGCGAAGAATGGATGCGCGACGACGCAGTCGCCTACTTCAAAGGAATCGGCGAACACTACAAGGCAGAAATCATTGCCTCGATTCCCTCGAACGAGCCTATCAGCTTGTACCGCGAGGGCGACTTCATCGATCTGTGTCGTGGTCCCCACGTTCCCTCGACCGGTCGCCTGAAGGTGTTCAAGTTGATGAAGGTGGCAGGCGCCTATTGGCGTGGCGACAGCAACAACGAAATGCTGCAGCGCATTTATGGCACGGCATGGGCGTCCAAGGAAGAACAGGCCGCGTATCTGGTCATGCTGGAAGAGGCAGAGCGCCGGGATCACCGCAAGCTGGGCCGTGAACTGGGCCTGATTCATTTCCAGGAAGAAGCGCCCGGCCTGATCTTCTGGCTTCCCAAGGGCTGGACCCTATGGCAACAGGTGGAACAATACATGCGTGCCGTCTACCGTGACAACGGCTACCAAGAGGTCAAGGCGCCACAGATTCTAGACCTTTCCTTATGGAAGAAGACGGGTCACTGGGACAACTACGCCGAAAACATCTTTACGACGGAATCCGAGAATCGCATCTACGGTCTCAAGCCCATGAACTGCCCTGGTCATGTGCAAATATTCAATTCAGGCCTGCATTCTTATCGCGAGCTTCCCATACGCTATGGCGAGTTCGGCCAGTGCCACCGCAATGAGCCTTCCGGTTCCTTGCACGGCATGATGCGGGTTCGCGGTTTTACGCAAGACGACGGCCACATCTTTTGCACTGAAGATCAGTTGCAGGAAGAATGCATTGCGTTCACCGCGTTACTGCAAAAAGTCTACGCCGATTTCGGCTTTACCGAAATTCTGTACAAGGTTGCTACCCGTCCCGAGAAGCGGATCGGGTCGGACGAGGTGTGGGACAAAGCCGAGCAGGCCCTGATGGACAGTCTGAACCACACGGGGTGTGCCTACGAAGTTTCGCCCGGAGAGGGCGCCTTCTACGGTCCGAAGATCGAATATACGCTGAAAGACGCTATTGGCCGTCATTGGCAATGTGGCACAATCCAGGTCGATTTTTCAATGCCGCAACGTTTGGGCGCCGAATATGTCGACGCGGCAGACCAACGTCAAACGCCCGTCATGTTGCACCGCGCCATCCTGGGTTCGTTCGAGCGATTCATTGGCATTCTTATCGAGAATCATGCCGGCGCCTTGCCTGCATGGCTTTCGCCGCAGCACGCGGTGGTATGTTGCATCTCGGAACATTCCGCCGACTATGCGCTCGAAATCGAGCAGACGCTCAAAAAGCAAGGGTTCCGTATCAATTCGGATTTGCGCGGCGAAAAAATCAACCGTAAAATCCGTGAACACAGTATGCAAAAAATACCGTACATTCTGGTAGTAGGCGAAAAAGAACGCGAAACCGGCAATGTGGCGGTACGCGGTCGAGGCGGCGTCGACCTTGGGGTCATGTCCCTGGGTGACTTTACCGCTCGCCTGCAGAACGAAATCGATACCCGGGCTTAAAATCGCGCTAACTCGATATTTTTATTAATTTTAGGAGTCTTAGATATCGCAA
>CAZONP010000057.1:0-11504 GCA_964581155.1 uncultured Candidimonas sp.
GCCAAGTCGAACTCGAAACCGTTTTGCTTCAGGAGCACGCCCGCCTGCCGGGCCTGTTCGCGGCCCGTGTCGGTCAGGTCCACGTCGGTCCAGCCTGTGAACCGGTTTTCCAGATTCCACTGGCTTTCGCCGTGGCGCATCAGAACAAGTTTATGCATGATAAAAAACGCCTAAAAGTTGAAATTCGCTGTCCATTTTATAATCCCTGGATTCTGTCCTTTTTCCAAGGACATATTCGGGATACATCGTGGACTTTTTTCTAGATCAGAACAACCTTATTGTCGTATTCGTGGCCATTGCCTCGGGTGTTATGCTGGCCTTGCCCAGCCTGCTGAAGGGCGGGAGCAAAACGGTCAGCGTGCCCGAGGCGGTGCAGTTGGTCAACCATAAGCAAGGCATTTTCCTGGATGTGCGCAGTCCTGAATCGTTCAAGACCGCAAGCATACCGCAGGCGCGCAACTTGCCGGTGGCCGACCTCACCACCAAGCTGGCCTCGCTGCCCAAAGACAAGCCTATCATTGTCGTATGCGATCATGGCCGCGAAGCCGCCCGCATCACGGCGTCCTTGCGCAAGCAAGGGTACGATCAAGCGGTTTGCCTGGATGGCGGCATCAGCGGCTGGGTAAAGGGCGGCATGCCCTTGTCCAAGAAGCATTAAACATCTCCACAGAAACAGGATGACCATGGCAACCGTAACTATGTACAGCACCGCCGTATGCCCTTACTGCGTCCGTGCCGAGATGCTGCTCAAGCAGCGCGGGGTGACGGAAATTGAAAAAATCCGCATCGACCAGGATCCGGAACAACGCGCCAAAATGATGGAACGCACCGGGCGCCGCACGGTGCCCCAAATCTATATTGGCGACAAACACATCGGCGGCTACGACGACCTTGCCGCGCTGGACCGCGCCAATGGCTTGGTGCCGCTACTCACGGCCTGAACCGGCAATCCGCCCCCAACCCCACAACTTAGGAAATCATATGGCCGAACAGAATCAGAACCAGAACGCTCAAGGCAATCAGGAAAGCCAGGATCCCAGCTTCAGCCTGCAGCGCACCTACATCAAGGACTTGTCGCTCGAAATGCCCAACGCGCCGCAAATCTTTCTTGAGCAGGAAGGCCCCACCGTGGAAGTATCGATCAATGTCGGCGGCCAGCGCCTGGCCGAGACGGTCTACGAAGCATCGGTCACCGCCACCGTCACCACACGCATCGGCGACAAGGTCTTGTATTTGGTGGAAGCCACCCAGGCCGGTATTTTCGAAGCCGCGAACATCCCGGCCGACCAGCTCGATCCGCTAATCGGCATCGTCTGCCCCACCATGCTTTACCCCTACCTGCGCGCCAACGTGGCCGATGCGATCACGCGCACCTCGTTGCCGGCCTTGCATCTGGCCGAAGTCAATTTCCAGGGTCTGTACGAACAGCGTCTGGCAGAGCTGGCGCAAGAACAGCAAGGCGGCAAGGAAGACTCGGGCCTTATCCTGCCTCCCGGCGCAACGCGCCAATAAGGCTGTCCGCATGAGCGCTTCCTCGCTGCGTGTCCGCGTCTCGGTGCTGGGCGCCGGCAGTTGGGGAACCGCGCTGGCCGTGCTGGCCAGCGCGCAGGCCGACACGCTGATCTGGGCGCGCGACCCGCAAGCCGCGCGCCAGATCGACCAGGACCATCTCAATCCGCGCTACCTGCCGGGCGTCGAACTGCCCGTCGCGTTGCGCGCGACCGCCAATTTTCAAGCCGCCATCGACCACGTGTGCCAGCCCGACGGCGCCGGACTCATTATCCTTGGCGTGCCGGTTGCCGGCCTTGCCGACACCTGTGAGCGGGTGGCAGCCGCCTTGCCCGCCGACCGGCGCGCGCCCCTCAGCATTGTCTGGACGTGCAAAGGCTTCCAGCACGACACCGGCCAGCTGCCCCATGAAATCGCCCAACAGGCGCTCGCGGCACAAACTGGCATAGGCCTGGGCGTGCTGTCGGGCCCGTCCTTCGCTCAGGAAGTGGCGCAAGGCCTGCCCGTGGCGCTGACCCTGGCTACGCTGGATACGGCCGTCCAAGAGGCCGTGGTGGCCGCCCTGCACGGCACCAATGCGCGCATCTACACCAGCACCGACATCGTCGGCGTGGAAGTGGGCGGCGCCCTGAAAAACATCGTCGCCATTGCTTGCGGCATCGCCGACGGCCTGGGACTGGGCACCAACGCACGGGCGGCCCTCATTACGCGCGGCCTCGCCGAAATACAGCGGCTGGGGCTTGCCCTGGGCGGTCAGGCCGAAACCTTCGCCGGGCTGACCGGCCTGGGCGACCTGGTCCTTACCGCCACGGGCGACTTATCGCGCAACCGGCAAGTTGGCCTGGCCATCGGGCGGGGGCAGACACCCGAACAAATCCTGGCGGGCGGCGTGACCGCCGAAGGTGTGCGCTGTGCGCGCGCCGCGCTGGCCCTGGGCAAGAAGCACATGGTGGATTTGCCCATCACCGAAGCTGTATGCCAAGTGTTGTTCGACGGCCTGGCGCCGCAGGTGGCCGCCACGCGGCTGCTCAACCGCGAATCGCGCGCCGAGGCCTCGTCCGGCACATCCCTACCCACTGAATAAAGGAAGTCACATGCCCGGCTTTTCCTCCATACGCCGCCGCTTGCTGTTGCCGGCTCTTGCCCTGGCGCTGGGCACGGCTGGCGCCATGTCGCCCATGCACGCCGCGCAGGCGGCCTGGCCAGAACGGCCGCTACAGATGGTCGTTCCCTTCCCTGCGGGATCCTCTCCCGACACGCTGGCGCGCGCCATCGCCGAACCCCTGGCCAAAGAACTTGGGCAGCCTGTCGTCATCGAAAACAAGCCGGGCGCCGGGGGCAACATCGGCACGCGTCAAGTAAGCAGGGCCAAACCCGACGGCTACACCCTGCTTCTGACCATTAACGGTCCCATGGTGACCGCGCCCACGCTCTACAAGAAAACGCTGGGCTACGACCCGCTTGCCGACCTGGCGCCCATCACCCTGGTGGGCACCAGCCCCAACGTGCTTGTGGTTCCGGCCGACTCCCCGGCCGCCAATGTCGGCGAATTCATCGCCCTGGCCAAAAAGCAGCCCGGCGTGCTCGACTACGGTTCGGTGGGGCCGGGCAGTTCGTCGCACCTGGGCATGGCCATGCTGGAACACCAGGCCGGCATCAGCCTGCAGCAGATTCCCTATGCCGGATTCTCGCAAATCATTACGGCCATCATGGCCGGCGACATCGAAGCCGGCTTCATGGTGCCCGGCGTTGCCATGCCCCAGGTAAAGGCCGGCAAGGTCCGCGCGCTGGCCATTACCAGCCTGCAGCCCAGCGACATCCTGCCCGGCATACCCACCATGGCATCGCAGGGCTACCCCGGCTTTGAATCCATATCCTGGGACGCCATATTCGTTCCGGCGGGCACACCGCCCGACATCGTCGAGCGCCTGCACAAGGCTATAACCGGCGTCATCGCCTTGCCCCAGGTCCAGGAAAAAATGGCGGCGCTGTACTTTACGCCGGCGCCTTCCACCCCCGCTGAACTCACCGACTTGGTCACAACTGAAAAAGCCCGTTGGGACGCGGTGATTGAGCGGCTGAATTTGTCGCTGGATTAGGCGACACTGCGGCTCGCACGATTGATCCGCGCTTCAGGTCAGGCGACACTGCCGGCGTAACCCGCTTGCCGCCAGGCCTCGAACACAGTAACCGCCACGGCATTCGACAAATTCAAGCTGCGCTGGCCCGGCATCATGGGCAGGCGCAGCCACTGCGCCTGCGGAAACAACGCCATTTGCTCCGGCGTCATGCCGGCCGTTTCACGGCCAAACACAAAGACATCGCCCGCCATGAACGGCTGCTCGCCGACGCGGTGTCCAGCCTTGGTCGTCAGTGCGAATCGACGCGCCGGATCGCCGCCTATGCTGTCGAAGGCCTGCGGCAAGCTGTCGTGGACTTGAAGCCGCGCATACTCGTGATAGTCCAGGCCCGCGCGCTTGAGGCGTTTATCGTCCAGATCGAAGCCCAGGGGGCGCACCAAGTGCAGGCCGGCGCCGGTATTGGCCGCCAGGCGTATGACATTGCCCGTGTTCGGGGGAATTTCGGGCGAGACCAGAATAATGTGAAACATTAAATACATCCATTCAAAAAGGCGTACGCGCCGCGACCAGGCCAAGCACCGAGGCCGCGCCCGCCGCGCGCAGCTCCAGGGCGATGCTGTGCATGGTACTGCCTGTGGTCATGACATCATCCACCACGGCAATACAGCAGCCATCCAGTCGTTGCGTACAGGCATACAAGCCGGGAGTGCTGCGGCTGCGTTCCCGGCGCGTCAAGTGGGTTTGGCGCACGCCCTCTTGCGCGCGGTGCAACAGCGTCGGCCGGCAGCCCAAATTCAGGCGGTGCGCCAGGCTGCGTGCAATTTCACCGGCGGGATTGAAGCCGCGTTGCCTGATCGATGCCCGGCTGGCCGGCACGGGAACCAGAATTGTATGCGCCGGCAGGACGGTGCCGGCACAGTCCAGCGCGTCGGCCAACAACCACGCCAGCGTGCGGGCCGTGGCAAAACGGTGCTCCACCTTCATGTGGTGAATCAGAAGATCGCCCGGCGCCGCGTATTCGAAGGCCGCGACAATGCCGCTGAATGCGGGCGGGCGCGCGGAGCAGTCCGGACACATGCCCGATTCACCCAGCTCCAGGCGGCACACCGTGCAGCGTAGGCGGTGTTCGCGCATGGACCGCGTGATCGCCGCATGGCAGTGCCCACAAAGATGACCACCCTGGGAGGTGACTTGGCACAATAGGCAAGGGGCCGGCACTCGGTCCAGGCCGGTCAGCAAGACTTCCTGAAACCGGCGGCGTAATCCCTTAGTTGGAGCTTGGGCGTATTCACGCAAGGCGGGCGGATGGGCCATAATAGTGGTCTCTTGAACGTGTCGTGGCGCCGCCGTTGCGGGCGCCTTGCCGGCATCTCAGCACACTCCCCGTCGCAACACCATCCTGCCTGCCTATAAATGTCACAGCCACCTTCCTTGCGCGTCAGTACCGACCATGTCCGCATGCAATTCGCCCGGCGCAGTCCTTTGGACGCCGCCCAGTTCCTGTATGGCGAAATCGCCCAGCGCATGCTGCAGCGCCTTAGCTACATACGTATGGCGCCCATTGCTGTGCTCGACGCCTGGTGTGGCGCCGCGCATGCGCTGGAGCCGCTGCGGGCCCGCTACCCCGACATCGCCTATACCGGACTGGATATCTGCGCCGAGCTGCTGGACGTGGCCCGGCAGCGTTATGCCGCCAAGCCCGGCTTCTGGCAAAAGTTGCGCAACAAGCCTACGCCGCCGCTGGCCTTCATACAGGCCGACATGGCCGCATCCGGCCTTCAGCCGGAAAGCCTGGACCTGGTCTGGTCCAACATGGCCATGCACTGGCACCCCGAACCGCACGACGTCATCGCTGAATGGCGCCGCATCCTGAAGCCTGGTGCCCTTGCCATGTTTTCATGCCTGGGGCCGGGGTCGTTCGCTGAACTGCGCCACGCCATCGCCGACGCCGACTTGCTGACCGCCACGCCGCAGTATGTCGACATGCATGACTTTGGCGACCTGCTGATGACGCGCGGTTTTCTTGATCCGGTCATGGACCAGGAAATACTCACGCTCACCTACCGCACGCCGGAAAAACTTTTGGAAGACATGCGATTGCTGGGCGGCAACGCCAGCCTGGACCGGCATCGCGGCCTGGTCGGCAAGGCGTGGCGCCAGCGGCTCCTCGACGCGTTGGAGCGTCAGCGCCACATGGATGGCACCATACATTTGAATCTTGAAGTCGCGTATGGCCACGCGTGGCGCTCGGCGGCGGTGCGCAAGCCCATGGGCGAAACCCGCATTTCCGCCGCGTCCATCCCCCGCGCGCCACGAGACCCCAATGCACCAAAACCCACGGTGCGACCACGCAAGACAGAAGAGTAGAGCTTAGGACGCCATATTCTTCTTGCGCGAAGAATCAATGCCCAGTTGCTTGAGTTTGCGGTAAAGGTGGGTGCGTTCCAGGCCCGTCTTTTCCGACACGCGCGTCATGCTGTGGTTTTCGCGGCCCAAGTGGTATTCGAAATAAATGCGTTCGAATTCGTCGCGCGCGTCGCGCAAGGGCTGGTCCATGGAAATGCCGCCCAGCGGCGACTGCTTTTGCTCGGGCACCGGTTCGGGCGCCAATGATACCGGCCCGGTGGTAAGCGGCTGACCGTGTTCCATACGGCGTTCGGCCGGCAAGCGGGACGCGGCCAGCGACCCCGCCGTGACGACCGGCCGGGCCAGGCCCGATGCAACCGTCTTAAGCAGCTTTTGCAGCGTAATGGGTTTTTCCAGAAAGTCGACCGCGCCGATGCGCGTGGCCTCGACCGCAGTGTCGACCGTGGCGTGCCCGCTCATCATGATGACCGGCATGTCGAGCAAACCTTGCGCCCCCCATTCTTTCAGAAGGCTGACGCCATCCGTATCGGGCATCCAGATATCCAGCAACACGAGATCGGGGCGGGCGCGAAGCCGCGCGGCGCGCGCCTGTGCCGCGTTTTCCGCCAATTCTATGGTGTGCCCTTCATCGTAAAGAATCTCGGACAAGAGTTCACGGATACCAATTTCGTCGTCAACAACCAGAATTCTGGCCATAAAGCGTCACCTACCTGTTTTTTCCGCATTATCGTTTGCTTGCGTTGCCACGTCCACCGGAGACGAGGTTTCGGCAAGGCGCGTCAAGAGGATGGAAATGCGTGCACCCCCCTCACGACGGTTGGAGATATCGATCTGACCGCCGTGTTCCTCGATAATCTTCTTAACTATAGCAAGCCCCAATCCTGTTCCGGTCGCCTTGGTGGTGACGTAAGGCTCGAACACACGCGCCAACACCTGGGATGCAAAGCCCGGGCCGTTATCGGACACGGTAAGCCGCACGGCCAACTGGCTTGCATCATCGTCGGTTCGCGAATGAGTGAGTGTAGTCTGCACATAAATGCGCGCCTCGGCAAGTGGCTTATCCTGCGTGGCTGCGTCGCGCGCGTTGGCCAGCAGATTATGGACGACCTGGCGCAGTTGCGTGGGGTCCCCTTCAATGACGGGAATGTCCGGATCGAACTCGGCCTCGATGCGCACGCTCTGGCCGTCGTCGCGCACCGGTCCGCCGTTGTGATCCCAGCCATACAGGCCAAGCAACTCGGTGATCAGGCTGTTCAGATTAATGTGCTGCATTTGCGCCGGGGGCGTGCGCGCGTATTCGCGAAAGTCGTCCACCATTTTCTTCAACGATCCCACCTGGTTCACGATCGTATTCGTGGACCGCGTCAGCATCGCCGCATCGGCCGGTTCGAGCTTGCCCGCCAGCTTCATGGCCAGGCGTTCAGCGGACAACTGAATAGGCGTCAGCGGATTCTTGATCTCGTGCGCCAGGCGGCGCGCCACCTCGCCCCAGGCTACGGTCCGGTTGGCCGAGATGACCTCGCTGATATCGTCGAACACCACCAGATAGCCATTACCCCGGCTGTCCACACGCAAATGCGTGCCGCGCGCCAGAAGGGTGACGATATGTTTTTTCTGCTCGTTATCGGGCGCGGGTTCGAGTTCGAGTTCGAACTGCTGCTGCCAATACAGGCGTTCGGAGCCCACCGCCGTATGGGCGGCAAACGCCTGGCGTATTAGCTGGGCCAGGGCAAAGGCGCCGTCCACCGTTTCCAGCGGGCGTCCCTTGACCGAACGCAAGTCCACCCGCAAGATGCTTTGAGCGCCCTGGTTGAACATGGTCACCCGGAACATTTCGTCGAACACCAGCACGCCCGACGACAAATTGCTAAGCACCGATTCCAGATAAACGTTGGACCGCTCCAGTTGCTGCCGATTGTTCTCGACCATTTGTCGGGCCTCGTCCAGCTGGCGGGTCATGATGTTGAACGAGCGTGTCAGCTGGCCGATTTCGTCTTTTTCAGGCGGCTCGGGCAATGGACGATAGTCGCCCACACCCACCGCCTGCGTGCCGGCGGCCAGCTTCAGCAAGGGCCTGACCAATTTGCGAGACACCCCCAATGCCACGCCAACGGCCGCGAAGACGGCCAGGATCAGGGCCAGCGTAAGCGTAATGCCGTAAAGCTTGCGCAAGCCCAGCCGCGACAATGCCAATTCCTGGTAGTCGCGAAAGCCTTGCTGCACCTGGTTCGCATTGCGCGCAATCTGCTCGGGTACCGGCTGTATGACTTGCAGCCAGCGCGTGTCGGGTGCCACACCCAGCGTGGACGGGATCCGGTCGCGCGAATCCACCGGAATCACCACGCGCAGCTGCAAGCCGGTGCTTTCGGGCGCCATGGTGGCTTGCGCGCCCGCCGGCTCGTCGGACTCGGCGGCCGAATAATTGCGTGAAATGCGTAATTGGCTAAGGACGCTTGCGGGCGGCAAGTCGGGTAGCAATTGCCCGTAGGCCGACGAGGAAAATGCCACCAGGCGGTTGTTGCCGGTGAACACCATGGCTTCCGATACGCCGCTGCTCTCGCGCAAACGGGTGATGCTCATGGACATGTCCATATCACTGCTGTCCGACAGCTTTCCCGCCATTTCCCTGGCGCGCAGATTCAAGTCGCTAAGCTGCGAATCCAGGGCCGCGCGGCCCAGGTTAAGACCGGCCTCCAGCGCGCTGTCGACGCGCACGTTGAACCACGACTCGATGGAGCGCGACATGAACTGCACCGACAACACATAGATAAGCACGCCGGGCAGGACGCCGATTAACGTGAAGTACAGGGCGAAGCGGGCGGTAATCCGCGCGCCGAATTGCCGCCGCCGAATTTGGCGCATCAGGCGCCATGCCAGCACGACCACCCAGAAGATCAGGGCAATGGCCAGGATGCCATTGAGCACCAGCAGGGTGTCGTATTGTTGAGCGTAGCGCGACGCGTTGCCGGTCGACCACACAAGCAGGCCCAGCAGCGCCAGCGCGCTGCACGCGGCCACCGCCAGCGCGGCACGCAGCCCCCACCGGACTAAGGCCGGGGCGCGTCGGGCGAGATCGAAAAAGTGAAGTTTTTCCATGGGGTCGATAGGGACCAGGCACTGCTGTTAAGGGCATCAACTTGAAACGGGCGGGCCAGCAGCGACGTGTTCAACCGTACCCGCAACCGCCCGGTATATAGTTCGTCCACATCCAGGTCGTTGGCATCGGCCACGGCCCAGTTGCGGATGTTGCGCACCAGCGACAAGGCATCGTCCAGCGACGGCTCCGGCATGGACAAGTCGCCCGTGCCAACGCGCCATTGCCGCGTCAGGGCGTTGTACACCACGCGCCATGTCAGTTGTTCGCTGACCTCGACCTTGTCGAACCACCACCAGCGGCCGGATACGACTTCCAGATCGGCCGTGAAGTAAAGAGGCACGCCCTTTTGGGCGGCATTACGCAAGTCGTCGGTGACTTCGAAGTCTACGTCGGCGTCGATATACAGCTTGCCCTCGCGCAGCACCGGGTCCACCCGCACGACGCGGTCGCCTTGACCGCCCATGTCCGTGTCCGCCTGAACCGGCAAGGCCACACACAGAAAAAGAGAGAACAGGAGTCGTAGTATCACTGCCGGGCGCCATTCAAAAAACCAAGGAGACACTTCATTCTTGACGACTCAGGCCGTCTTGGCAAACAAGGCGTAGAAAAAGCCGTCGCACGATGCCAACGGGTCGTCGGACAACGGCAGCAGTTGCCCCGGCGCCTCCTGACGTTGCGCATTGGCGTGACGCGTCAGAAATTGCGCGGCTTGCACTTCGCCCTCCTGGGGAAATATTGAGCATGTGGCATACAGCAGGTGGCCGCCCGGTTTCACGGTTTGCCACAGCGCGTCCACGATCCGGCGTTGCTGAGCGGCGGTGCGCTGTATGTCGGCCTCGCGGCGCAGCCAGCGGATGTCCGGATGGCGGCGCACGACGCCGCTGGCCGTGCAGGGAACGTCGGCCAGCACCGCATCGAAGGGCTTGCCGTCCCACCAGGACGCCACATCGGCCGCGTCCGCGCACCGCAGCGTGACATTGGCGCCTTTCAGCCCCAGCCGCTGCAGGTTTTCGCCGACGCGCTCCAGCCGCATGGCGTCCGAATCGAGCGCCAACAGTTCCACTTCGGCGCGTTCCAGTATGTGCGCGGTTTTGCCTCCCGGCGCGGCGCACGCATCCAGCACACGCATGCCGGCGGCCAAGGGCAACAGTTCGGCCGCGCGCTGCGCCGATAAATCCTGCACCGACCACCAGCCTTCGTCAAAGCCAGGCAGGGACTGCACCGCGCGCGGCGTTGCCAGTGCTACGGCGCCCGGCGCCGGGCTGACGGCGTCGATGCCGGCCGCCGCGAAGGCCGCCAGCAGCGCGTCGACCGAGGAACGGCGCGCATTGACGCGCAGTGTCATCTGGCCGGGCCGGTTGGCCGCGTGCAGCAATGCCTGCCATTGATCGGGGTAGGCGCGGCGCACATGAGCGATCCACCACTTGGGGTGATTGAACACCGCTTCGGGGTTTTTGCGCGCCTGCGTTAAAATAGCGTTTCTATCGCGTATGAATCCGCGTAAGGTCGCATTCAACAAGCCTTTATACGTTTGCAGCGTGCGTTGGCCGGCCACGGCTTTCACCGCCTGGTCAACGACGGTATGCACGGCATACACCGGCACGTCGCGCCGCGCAGGCTGCTCGACCGAAATTTCGCCGGCATATTCCACCGCCGTATCCAGCAAAGCCAACGACACCAGCAATACGGCGTCGAACCAGGCATTGGGCGGCGTGCGCTGCACCAGCATTTCTTTTATTTCGCGCGCCAGGCCAAGCCGGCGCATGACATGAAACACAATGGACTGGGTGGCGGCGCGCAGTGGGGCCGGCGTGGCAGCCAGGCTGTCCGACAACGAACGGCCGGCCAGGACGGCTTGCACGTTTTGCGCACTGGCCAGGATGACATCGGCCAGAGGCGCCGACGGGGATGCGGGTTTGGAAGAAGTGTGGGACACGAGTGCGGGGCCTGCCTAGGTGGGATTTGTTCCCGACTTTATCATCAAAAAGCAACGAGGTTATTCATGAGTTCCCCCAAAGTCGGCTTTGTCAGTCTGGGATGCCCCAAAGCGCTGGTCGATTCCGAGCGCATACTGACGCAACTGCGCACCGAAGGCTATACCATCACGCCGGATTACGACGATGCCGACGTCGTGGTGGTCAATACCTGCGGCTTCATCGACAGCGCCAAGGCCGAATCCCTGGACGCCATCGGCGAGGCCATCGCCGAGAACGGCAAGGTCATCGTTACGGGCTGCATGGGCGTCGAAGAAGCGCTTATCCGCCAAATGCATCCCGCCGTGCTGGCCGTAACGGGCCCCCAGCAATACGAGCAGGTGGTGCGCGCGGTTCACGACGCGGCCCCGCCCAATTTGAACCACGATCCCTACATAGACCTGGTGCCACCCCAAGGCATCAAGCTCACACCGCGCCATTATGCGTACTTGAAAATATCCGAAGGCTGCAACCACC
>CAZONP010000058.1:0-11384 GCA_964581155.1 uncultured Candidimonas sp.
GATATCAAGATCCAGGGCATCACCAAGGAAATCATGCAGGTCGCGTTGGCCCAGGCCAAAGAAGGCCGCCTGCACATCCTCGGCAAAATGCGTGAAGCGCTCGACGGTTCGCGTACCGAATTGTCCGAATTCGCTCCGCGCATGCTCAGCGTCAAGATCAATCCCGAAAAAATCCGTGACGTGATCGGCAAGGGTGGCGCAACCATCCGCGCGCTGACTGAAGAAACCGGCACGCAGATCGACATCGGCGACGACGGCACCATCACCATCTCCAGCGCCGACCTCGACAAGGCACGCGAAGCCGAACGCCGCATCAAGGAATTGACGGCGGATGTGGAAGTGGGTCAGGAATACGAAGGCCCCGTGCTCCGCTTGCTGGACTTCGGCGCCATCGTCCAGGTCTTGCCTGGCCGCGACGGCTTGCTGCACATTTCCGAAATCGCCAACTACCGCATCGCCAACATCAACGACGTGTTGAAGGTCGGTCAGCTGGTTCGCATCAAGGTCATCGAAGCCGACGACAAGGGTCGTCTACGCCTGTCGATGAAAGCAATTGGCGGCATCGAAGCCCAGGGCGGCCCTCAGGCTCCCGTGGCACCCGCTGCCGCACCGGTTGCCACGCCTGACGCGTAACCGGCGGTAGAAATGAAAAAACGACGCTTCGGCGTCGTTTTTTTTGCGCGGCTGGCGCAAAGCATGGTGAGCCTATTTTTGATCGTCGCGAGGCCCTTCGGACTTTTTTAACGTCATCGGCGTGTCATCCTTCGGCTTCAGAGCCGAAGAAGACGTTCCCTGAGGGTTTGGGCTGCCGTCAAATTGCGTAGCTTTCTGGCCTTCTGCCTCATTCCGGGCCTGCCGGTCGGTTTTGCCTTGGATGGGTTTAGCGTTGGTCATGGTGATCTCCTTCAACAACTGTAAGATCGCCAGCAAGCGCCGCTCCCGAAATCGCAGTCTTTATAGACAGTTCGCTGAAACATCACTAAAATTGGACTATATTTAGCCCTATTTAGGTGTCGCGATGGAAACGATTCACAGTCTGCTGACCGTCAGTATTTCCGAGTTCAAGCAAAACCCGGGCAAGGTGGTTGAAGATGCCCAGGGGCAACCGGTAGCGGTTCTGAACCACAACCGGCCGGCTTTTTATACGGTTTCCCCTGAATTTATGGCCCACATGGCTAATCTCTACGACGAGCGTCAGTTGGAGTCGCTGATCGGTACCCGTTTGAAGTCGCTCAATCAGGCGGTTGAAGTCAATCTCGACGATTTGTAATGGCCTACCAGCTTTTATTCCTGCCGGATGCGCGCAAGGAGTGGGACGATCTTGATGGGTCAATTAAGCGCCTGTTCAAAAATGTTCTTGAAAAGCGTTTGATCACTCCCAGGGTTCCGGGTGCGCAGTTGCTTGCGCCCCTTGTTGATTGCTACAAAATCAAGTTGCGCGGCATCGGTTACCGATTGGTTTATCTGGTACGCGATGATGTGGCGGTACCGAACATTGTTGTGCTGACCGTGGGCCGACGCGACGGTGGCATATACGAAGCTGCTGCTGCAGCGTTCGAGGCGAGCCGAAGTCGCAACTAAGAAAGCGTCTGCATCCCGCGCTGCGCAAACAGAAGCAGCCTTTGAATTGGTGCCCGGGACCGGAATCGAACCGGTACGATCAAAGATCGAGGGATTTTCTTACCACTTCGGCTTTGGCCGCCAGCACATGTGCTGTTCGTGGTCTGGAGCACGCCTTCACCATAGCCTTGCAGCCGTAGGTGCCCGCCGTCTGCTCTCTACACCTTCCCCAACTTTTATAAAGTTTGGGCTTGGCTCGGCGTTGGCTCGGATACCGAAGTATCCAGGGCGTTCGCCGAATTTGACGGGCGTCACTTCGGGTGTTTCCCCCCGAAGGCTCAAATTGTTTAAGTCCCTTGCGTCTACCTATTCCGCCACCCGGGCTTTGGGTGTTGCGCGTCGTACGCGTGGCAACCAAGCATTATGACACAGCTCATTGGTATACCGCAATCGACATATTTAGGTGTTTAGCTATTGAAGCTTAAATTGTTTATGCCTAATTGTATTTGTCAAGAATTTCGCGCCCGGTAATTTCCCTTGTTTATTACTTTAGGCTATTAGCTTATATTAAAAAGCATTGGTTACCAGGGGAGAAATAGCGTGAGTCGAAGTGGCGAACAGCGATCGATACAAATTGGTCGCCTAAGAAAGGCGCCTGAAAATTTCATTCCGCCAGTATTGGCGAACGAAATCAGCGCCGGTGGTATGAGCGGAGAACGGCGAGGCTTTCTGAAGCAAACTTTCCTTGCTGCCGCAGCCGCGCTGACAGCGGGCCCGTCAATGGCGGAATCGGCTAAACAGGCCGTGGGCGATCCGATGATTCTCGAACCGCGTCCCTGGAGCACCGGGTTGGGTAATCCGGTGGTGTTCACGCCATATGGGCAGCCTTCCGCCTTCGAGGCCAATTTGCAGCGTCGGCAGTCGCCGGGTCTGACGCAAACGAACCAGTCGTCGGTGTCGTTCGCGCCGTTGCAGGGCTTCTTCGGCATTATCACCCCTTCCGGCCTGCACTTCGAGCGGCATCACCAAGGCTGGTCCGATGTCGATCCCGAACAGCATCGGCTAATGATCAACGGTATGGTCAAGGAAGCCAAGGTCTACACCATGGATGACTTGATGCGCTTGCCGTCGGTGTCGCGCATGCACTTTATCGAGTGTGGCGCCAATACCGGAATGGAATGGGGAAACGCCGCCGTGCCGACGGTGCAGTACACCCATGGCATGCTGTCCTGTTGCGAGTTCACTGGCGTACCGCTCAAGGTGCTGCTGGATGACTGCGGTGCCGATATCAAGAACGCGCGGTTTGTCCTGGCCGAGGGCAATGACGGATCCAGCATGACGCGCACGATCTCCATGGACGCGGCGCTGGACGATGTGTTGGTGGCCTGGGGCATGAATGGCGAAATGCTGCGTCCTGAAAATGGCTATCCGCTACGGCTGGTTGTGCCGGGCGTTCAGGGCGTGTCGTGGGTGAAGTGGCTGCGCCGCATCGAAGTGGGCGACAAGCCCTGGAACGCTAAGGATGAAGCCTCGCATTATGTCGACATGATGCCTGATGGCACCCAGCGCCAATACACTTCGATCCAGGAATGCAAGTCGGTGATAACGTCGCCTTCGGGTGGCCAGGCGCTGATGGGCAAGGGCTTCTACAACGTCAGTGGCCTGGCGTGGACGGGGCGCGGCAAGATCAAACAAGTCGATGTGTCTTTCGACGGAGGCAGGAACTGGAGGACGGCCCGGCTTGAATCTCCGGTGCTGGACAAGTGCCTTACCCGGTTCAATATCGATTGGGTATGGGATGGGTCCCCCACTATTCTGCAAAGTCGCGCCGTGGACAGCACTGACTTCGTCCAGCCGCGGTATCGCCAATTGCGGGACGTTCGCGGCACACGGTCCACCTATCACAACAATGCAATCCAGTCGTGGCAGATCGCGGATAGCGGGGAGGTCTTCAATGTTCAGATGGACTAAACGCGCTCTGCTGACATGCGCGTTGAGCGCTGCGTTCTGTGCACCCGCATTTGCCCAAGAAGGCGCCGGGGCGAAATACGGCCTTGGCCGGCTTGCGACCGAGGCCGAGCTTGCTGCCTGGGATATTGATGTCAGGCCCGATTTCAAGGGCTTGCCAAAGGGCAGCGGAACGGTGGATCAGGGAACCGATATCTGGGAGTCGACCTGTGCAACGTGCCACGGCTCCTTTGCTGAAAGCAACTCGGTATTCACGCCACTCGTGGGTGGCACGACGCCGGACGATATCAAAACCGGCCGTGTGGCTTCATTGACCGGCGGCGGCCAGCCATCGCGCACCACCTTCATGAGGGTGCCGACGGTTTCCACCCTTTGGGATTACATCCATCGGGCCATGCCTTGGGACAACCCCAAGTCTCTGGAGCCGGACGAGGTTTACGCGGTGTTGGCTTATCTGCTGAACCTGGCGGAAATTGTACCTTCCGACTTCACCCTATCGAACGAGAATATCGCCCAAGTGCAGGAAAAAATGCCCAACCGCAACGGCATGACGTTCTGGGAAGGGATGTGGAAAATCGACGGTGAGCCCGACACACATAACGTTGTCTGCCTGACTGACTGCGCCGCCGCAAGCAAGCCGTCCTCGACACTTCCCTTGCATGCACGTGATGCGCACGGGGATCTTGCCGCGCAAATGCGGGTCGTCGGTCCAGTACGGGGGGTGAACACACATGCACCCGCTCTGTCAGGTTCGGTGGCTGACAACATGCAAAGAGTACGTGATCATGCCCGCGGCACGCTGGCGGCCGCGCGAGCGCCGGTGCCGGCGGACCCGCCCAATGCCACCCCGGCGCCCGCTGATAATTCGGATCAGCAAGCCATGGCGCTTCTTACCGGCAATGGTTGTATGGCGTGTCACGCTACCGACAAGAAAATTCTTGGACCTTCGTTTGTGGACGTTGCCACTAAATACAAGGGGCAGGATGGCGCGCTCGACAAGCTGGTCGCCAAGGTGCGCACAGGCGGCTCCGGTGCATGGGGAGTGATTCCGATGCCACCGCATCCGGCGCTGCCCGCCGACGACGCCAAGCGCATGGTCGCGTGGATACTTGCCGGCACGGGGAAATGAACACATGTTTTCAACAAGCGTATTTGATTCAATATAGGAGCTGGAAATGAACAAGCAGCGTAGAAATGTGCTCAGGCTGGGCACGGTGCTCGGCCTTGCGGTCGCCGCTGGAATCCTGCGGCCGGAGCAGGCCTGGGCGGTACAAAAAGAGTGGAACAAGCAGGCCTTTACCGCCACCAAAGTGGATGACGTAGTCAAGGCGCTTGGCGGCGATCAGGCCGCCGACAGCGACAAGATCACATTGGTGGCGCCCGACATAGCCGAGAACGGCGCCGTGGTGCCCGTGGGGGTGAACAGCGCTTTGCCCAACACGACGCAGATATCGATTCTGGTGCCAAAGAATCCCAGTGCACTGACTGCGCATTTCGAAATACCCGACGGCACGCTTCCCGAAGTGGCAACGCGCATCAAGATGGGTGGAACCTCCGACGTCTACGCGCTGGTCAAGGCGGACGGCAAGTTTTATGCCGTGCACAAGGAAATCAAGGTAACGCTGGGTGGCTGCGGCGGTTGACGTCATCACCCCCCCGACCATCCCGAATCAACGATATACAAGGAGTACTCATGGCAACCAGACCAATGCGCATCCGCGCGGTAGAGAAAGACGGCGTCACCGAAGTCAAGGCGTTGATGAGCCACATCATGGAAACCGGTCAGCGCAAAGATAGCGAGGGCAAGGTCGTTCCCGCCCACTTCATTGACATGGTCGAAGCCAAATGCAACGACAAGACGGTGCTTTCCGCCCAGTGGGGGCCTGCGGTATCGCGCGATCCCTTCCTGTCCTTCAAGTTCAAGGGCGGCAATAAAGGCGACAAGATCACGATCGCCTGGAAGGACAACAAGGGAGAGAGCCGTACCGATAGCACGGAGATCCGCTAGAAGATCGCTGTTCACGCACCAGGGAGGTAGGAGACATGAAGAAAAAATTTAGCAGTGCTTCGGCGCTGATGCTTGCAGCCGGTGGCGTCCTTGCGGTTACGGCGGCGACGGCCGTATTCGCGCAGGCCGCCACCGCACAAGAGAGCACGTCCGACGGCATCGCGGCATATCGGGAGATGCTGAGCGACGGCGGCAACCCGGCCGAGCTGATCGAGATGACCGGCGAGGAGTTATGGGCCGAGAAACGCGGTCCCAAGGCTGCATCCCTGGAACAGTGCGACCTGGGTAAAGGTCCGGGCGTCGTAAAGGACGCCTACGCGCAGCTGCCGCGCTATTTCGATGATGTCAGCCGTGTGATGGACCTTGAAACCCGTCTTGTGCATTGCATGGTCAGCCTGCAGGGGATGGATGAAAAGGCCGTCACCAAAAAGCCGTTCTCCGGCAGGGGGGACTACTCCACCGACCTGGAGGCGCTGGTGGGTTTTGTCGTTGGCCAGTCGCGCGGGACACCGCTTTCTGTGCCGCAGGACCACCCCCAGGAGAAAGCCGCTTTCGAGCGCGGCAAGCAGATTTTCTTTTTCCGTGGCGGCCCCTACGACTTTGCCTGTGCGTCCTGCCATAGCGTGGATGGCCAGCGTATTCGTTTGCAGGATCTTCCCAATCTGACGAAATCCGGTCCCGCCCGCGCCGCGTATAACTCGTGGCCCGCTTACCGGGTATCCCAAGGTGCCTTGCGTTCCATGCAATGGCGGCTCAATGACTGCTTCCGGCAGCAGCGCATGCCGCACCTGAAGTATGGCTCGCAGGCCTCCATTGACCTGACGGTGTTCCTGGCGGTCAATGCAAACGGTGGCGAGATGGCTGCGCCTGGTCTTAAACGGTAAGCGGAGAAATCCATGAAAAAATTCATAATCGCGCCGCTTGTCGCATCGGCAGGGGTGTTGTTCGGGCACGCAGGTGCACAGGCCGCTGAATTCGTGACAGGCACCAGTCCGCAAGACGTACAGGCTGTCCTTCAGGCGTCCTTCCAGGAAAAGGGTATCGCCAAGCTGGACCGCCTGGATCAATCGCCCATGCAGAAGGTTTGCTCGCAGGCGGATATGACCGGCAAGCCGTTGTCGAATGAAGAGCTTGCTGGAATCACGAAGCAAGCATTGGCATCGATCAAATATCCGGCTGACGGCAAGTATATGGGCGACTGGAAAGCAGGTGAAAAGGTAGCGCAGAACGGGCGCGGGCTGCAGTTCAGCGACAAGGCCGGCGCCATCAACGGCGGCAACTGCTATGCCTGCCACCAGATGACCAAGGCCGAGATCTCATTCGGCAATATCGGCCCTTCGCTGCTTCATTACGGCAAACTCCGGGGATCCTCCAAGGAGATTGTTGAATACACCTGGAACAAGATCTACGACTCCCATGCTTCGGCCGCCTGTTCGACGATGCCGCGTTTCGGCGCGGCGGCCATTCTGACAGAAGCGCAGTTGAAAGACGTGATGGCGTTGTTGCTTGATCCGGAATCGCCGGTCAACAAGGATGGCGTCGCGCAATAAGGCGAGCCTGGGGAGCATGTATGTGGAAGTCGGGATTCGCCGCGATGTTGGCAGGAGTCGCATTGACCGCCAGCGTCGCGGCTGCCCCGTCATCGCAGGTCGCCGTCAAGGTCGGCGATCATGTGGCGCTTCCCGAAATCCGTCTCTTAGACGGTCGTGTTCTCCCCAAAGGGCATTTCACGGGCAAGCCCGTCATCATCGAGTACTGGGCGTCGTGGTGTCCCTATTGTGGCCGGCAGAATCCTTATGTCCAGAAACTGTGGGCGCGCTCGCGCAGCAGCGGCCTGGAAATACTGACGGTCAGCATAGACCGGGTCGAAGCGGATGCCGTCGACTACATGCGCAAGCATGGCTACACGTTTCCCGCAGCCATGGAAACCGAGGCCTTGCGCGAGGTAATGGGCAAAAGAAAAGTCATACCCAGCATTTTGGTCATCAAGGCGGATGGCAGGGTCGCCGAAGTGATTCCGGGCGAAATGTTCGAGGAAGATGTCGCGGACCTTATCAAATACGCCAATTCTCTTTAATTAGCAGGAAACCATTTTTATGATTAGTCGTCGCGAGTTCCTACAAGTGCTGAGTATTGCAGCAGCCGGTGGAATGACTTTTTCGCATTCCGCGCGTGCCGCCCAAGAGGCAGCCGCCAGGTTTTATGAGCTGCCGCGCTTTGGCAATGTACATTTTCTGCATTTCACAGACTGCCACGCGCAGTTGCAGCCTATTTATTTTCGCGAGCCCAGCGTCAATATTGGGCTGGGTGCGGCTTTGGGTCGGCCGCCCCACCGGGTGGGGGAACACTTTCTGTCGCACTATGGCATGAAGCCAGGCACCGCGCAGGCCCATGCCTTTACTTGCCTGGATTTCGAGAATGCCGCACGCCAGTATGGGAAGGTGGGCGGATTCGCGCACATGGCCACGCTGGTCAAGCAAATGAAGGCCAGCCGGCCCGGGGCGCTGCTGCTGGATGGCGGAGATACCTGGCAGGGGTCGGCCACGGCGTTGTGGACCAAGGGCCAGGACATGGTGGACGCCTGTCTGGCTCTTGGCGTGGACATCATGACGGCGCACTGGGAGTTCACCCTGGGGTCGGAGCGTGTTGAAGAAATCATCGCCAAGGACTTCAAGGATAAAGTTGAATTCATTGCGCAGAATGTGCAGACCTCCGATTTTGGCGACGCCGTTTTCCCGGCGTATACGTTGCGCGAAATGAATGGCGTGCAAGTGGCGGTCATTGGGCAGGCCTTTCCTTATACGCCTATCGCCAATCCGGGCTATCTGGTGCCGGACTGGACTTTCGGCATACAGGAAAGCCAGTTGCAGGACGTCATTGACGAAGTGCGAGGCAAGGGCGCCAAGGCTGTCGTGCTGCTCTCGCACAATGGCATGGATGTCGACCTGAAGCTGGCGTCAAGAGTGCGCGGTCTGGACGCAATATTGGGCGGTCATACGCATGACGGCGTGCCCGAGCCTGTTGTGGTGGAGAATGCGGGCGGCAAGACGCTGGTGACCAACGCCGGCAGCAACGGGAAATTTCTGGCCGTACTGGATTTCGACGTCAGGGACGGCAAGGTTTCCGATTTCCGCTACAAGCTCATGCCGGTGTTTGCCGATTTTCTTGACGCCGACCCGGACATGGCCGCGCTTATCAAGAAAATCCGCTCGCCCTTCGCCGAGAAGCTGGCGGAAACGCTGGCGACCACGGACCATACGCTGTACCGCCGCGGCAATTTCAACGGCACGTTCGATCAGATCATTCTCGATGCGCTCATTACTCAGAAAGAGGCGCAGATCGCATTCTCTCCAGGCTTTCGCTGGGGTACCAGCCTGCTCCCCGGTTCGGACATCACCATGGAAAACCTGATGGACCAGACGGCCATCACCTACCCCTACACGACGCTGACAGACATGCCCGGTAGCCAGATCAAGATGATTCTGGAGGATGTGGCCGACAACCTGTTCAATCCCGATCCCTATTATCAGCAGGGGGGCGACATGGTGCGCGTGGGCGGCTTGCAATACACGATCGATCCCATGAAGGACGCCGGGCAGCGAATCAGCGACATGATGCTCGACGACAAGCCGATCGAGGCCGAAAAGACGTACAAGGTTGCAGGCTGGGCGCCGGTCGCCGAAGGCGCCGAAGGCGAGCCGGTGTGGGAAGTGGTGTCCCGCTACTTGCGCGACAAGAAGACGATTACGTCCATAGAGCTGAACGAACCCCGGATCAAAGGGGTGGACGGAAATAAAGGCATTGTGTGATGCATAGTTCAAACTGTTCAATCTTCAGGAGACACGTCATGAATAAGATCGCCACACTCTCGTTGGCGCTAGGTCTTACCCTGGGAGGCGCCATGCTTCCTGCGTCGGCCCAGGACTCGGCGGCGTCAGCCAGCAGCGCGCAAGCCAAAGTCGTTTATCACATCAACGATGCCGCCGGCCAGGCGCTGGGCGCGCTGCGTAGCATGCGCAATCAATTGGACACCGACCCCAAAGCCAAGATCATTGCCGTTGCCCACGGAGACGGTATCGAATTCCTGGAAACGGACTACAAGGACGCCGATACGGTCGGCCCCCTGATGTCCGGGCTGGCGTCTCGCGGGGTTCAGTTCGAAGTGTGCGAAATCACCATGAGTCGCAAGCAGCTGACGAAGGACGATTTTGTGATGGAAGCGCAGTTCGTGCCCTCTGGTGTCGTGCGCATTACGAATCTGCAGAATAAAGAAGGCTACGCCTATATCAAGCCGTGAAGGCGCTGAAGGTCGTTATTCGCAACATTGCCACAAAAAGGAAGCTTGTCATGGCGGATATCCTGCAAAGAGGCCTTGCCGCCTTGATCGTTTGTATGAGCTTGGGGTTCGTGCCGGCATCGGCCAGTGAAACGGCACTCGAACTCAAACCCATACAAGTCAGTGCCCATGTCTACTACTTCGGCGGCGAATCCGGCATGGCCAGCGCAGCCAATAAAGGCTTCATGTCGAATGCGGGCTTTGTCGTCACCAACCAGGGCGTCGTGGTGTTCGATGCATTGGGCACACCAGCGCTTGGCCAAGCCATGCTTGCCGGGATTGCGACGGTGACCGACCAGCCGGTCACGCGGGTGATTGTCAGTCACTATCACGCGGATCACATCTATGGCTTGCAGGCGTTCAAGAATGCGGGAGCTGAAATCTGGGCCCATACCAAAGGGCAGGGCTATCTGCATTCCGATGTCGCGCAAGAGCGGCTGGAACAGCGGCGCGCAGACCTTGCCGCTTGGGTGGATGAAAACACCAGACTGATGCCGGCGGACCGGTGGCTGGATTTCGCGGATGGCAAGACGATCAGGTTTACGATGGGCGGCATGCACTTCCAGATCATCGATGTCAGTGGCGCGCATTCCCACGAAGACATCATGATGTTTGTGGAAGGGGAAAAGGTCTTACTGGCCGGCGACCTGTACTTCACGGGCAGGATTCCGTTCGTGGGTGACGCGGACAGCAAGGCATGGCTGGCCGCCCTGGGCAGCATGCTGGATGTGGAGCCCCTGGTCGTGGTTCCAGGGCACGGCGCATCGTCCACGAATACCAGGCAAGACATGGCGCTGACGCGCGATTACCTGGAGTTTCTACGTAAAGAGATGGGCGCGGCAGTTGAGGATATGACGGGTTTCGAGGAAGCCTACGCCGCGACAGACTGGAGCCAGTTCAAGTCGTATCCTGCGTTCGATGCCGCCAATCGTCTCAATGCCTATGGACAATACCTGGTCATGGAACGGGAGAGCCTGGAAGGCAAGTAATCCCAGGAAGGCTTGCGCCCGCTACGCAGACCCGACTGTTCGGGCAGGCTTACTGAAAATCCAGATCTGCCTGAATTGCGTCTATGCCGGCCTGGGCGCAGGCTTGGTCGGCGGTGCCTCCCGGCGCCCCCGATATGCCAATGGCACCCACCAGCGATCCGCCTGCTTCAATTGGCAAGCCGCCACCCAGGGCAAGAATATGACTGATGTGCCGAATGCCCGATCCTTCCTTGTCTGATTGTGTGGCCAGTGCCAAATCGGCGGACGACATGCGAAAGCTGGCGGATGTATAGGCTTTGCGCGTGGCGCTTTCCGGCGTATGCGGGCCGGCGTAGCGGTCACGCAACACGACAATAGGCGTGCCCGACCGATCAGTAATGCTGACTGCAACCTGGTATCCGCTTTTGCGGCAGGATTCCAGAGCCGCTTGCGCCGCCGTCAGGGCGGATTCGGTGGTGAGGGTGGCACTGGTGTAGGTGGCGTCGGCCGCCTGGACGGTGCCGCAGGCCAAACAGGCCAGGCC
>CAZONP010000059.1:0-4969 GCA_964581155.1 uncultured Candidimonas sp.
GATGCCACGGAAATGCCGCGCTGCTTTTCAATATCCATCCAGTCCGATGACGCATGGCGGCTGGCCTTGCGCGCCTTGACGCTGCCGGCGATCTGGATCGCGCCTGCGAACAGTAGCAACTTTTCAGTCAGTGTGGTTTTGCCCGCGTCGGGGTGCGAAATAATGGCAAAGGTACGTCGCCGCGCGACTTCTTCGGTAATGCTCATAGTGTGATTTTAGACACGAATTATTTATGATGACTGAACGAGGCCAAAACGGTGCCGGCCAGGATGAACAAGGCGCCGAAGGTCCGGTTAAGCCAGCGAATGTGCCGGGGGCTGCGCAAGACGCTTAGCACGCGCGCGGCAAAGGTTGTGTAGCAGCCCATGGCAACCAGGTCGGTCAGGCAAAGCGTGGCGGCAATGGTGACGTATTGCAGTGCCAACGGCTGCGATAAATTCAGGAACTGCGGAACGACCGCCAATAGGAACACGGTGCCTTTGGGGTTCGTGATGTTGATCAGGCAGCCGCGAATAACAAGATCGCGAATGCGAAAGGGCGCGGGCTTGCCGGCCTCGACGGCCACCGGCATGGCGTCGGTGCGCATTTGGCGCCAACCCAGGTAGATCAGGTAGGCGACGCCCAGCCACTTGACGACGCTGAACGCCACTTCGGACGCGGCAAGCACCGCACCCAAACCCACGGCCACCACCACGAACTGGATGAGTATGCCGATCAGCAGGCCGACCGTGGTCCAGTAGCCGCGCCGAAAGCCATACTTGACGCCGGATGCCATGGCCGAAATGGCCCCGGGGCCGGGCGAGAATGAAATCGCCCAGGACGCGGCAAAGAAGGCAAGCCAGGTGGAAAGTGACATACGGAATCAGCCAGTATTGGAAAACGTGGCGAAATAATACGCCTTATTTTCCCAACAGGGCCGGACGCGGTGCGCCACTGCGCGGCGCGGCACTACGTGGCGCAGCATTACGAGGCGCACCATTATGCGGCGCTGCATCGCGCGGCGCCGCACTGCGCGCGCGAGCCTGACCGCCCGCACCTGGCGCGCCGGACGGACGGCGTCCAGCACCACTGTTGTTGCCGTTGCCATTACCGTTACCACTGCGGCGCGGCGCGTTCGAGCGGCGCGGCGGGCGATCATCGTCGGCGCGAACGTGCGCCGGTTCGGCCTTGACCATGTCAGGCGACCAGCCTTCGATGGTGGTGCGCTCGATGGGCCGCTTGATCAGGCGTTCAATGGCCGTCAACAGCTTGATTTCGGTCTTGTCGACCAGCGACATGGCGAAGCCTTCGGTTCCGGCACGGCCGGTGCGGCCGATACGGTGCACGTAATCTTCGGGTACGTTGGGCAGCTCGAAATTCACGACGTGCGGCAACTGGTCGATATCCAGGCCGCGGGCGGCGATATCGGTGGCAACCAGCACGGCGACTTTGCCGTCCTTGAAGCCGGCCAGCGCGCGCGTGCGGGCCGCCTGGCTCTTGTTGCCGTGGATGGCGGCAGCCACCAGGCCGTCTTTGACCAGCTTTTCAGCCAGCCGATTGGCGCCGTGCTTGGTGCGGGTAAATACCAGAACCTGATGCCAGCCGCTTTCGCGAATGATGTAGCTCAGGAGATCACGCTTGTGCGATTGCTCCGTCATGACCATGCTCTGGGTCACGAGCTCGGTGGCGGCATTGCGGCGCGCCACGGAGATCTCGATGGGGTTGTTGAGCACGCCCTTGGACAATTCCCGGATCTCATCCGAGAACGTGGCCGAGAAAAGCAGGTTCTGACGCTGGCGCGGCAACATGGCCAGGATGCGGCGGATGTCGCGGATGAAGCCCATGTCGAGCATGCGGTCGGCTTCGTCCAGGACCAGGATTTCAACGGCGGACAAGTCCACGGTTTTCTGCTGGGCGTGATCAAGCAGGCGGCCGGGGGTCGCCACCAGAATATCCAGCGGCTTGCGCAGGGCATTGATCTGGGGGTTGATATTGACGCCGCCGAACATGACCATGGAGCGCACATTCGTATGTGTGCCGTACACGCGCACCGATTCTTCAACCTGTGCCGTCAGTTCGCGGGTAGGTGTCAGTATCAGGACACGTGGCTGGCCGGCTTTGCGGGCTTGCAGCGGGTTTTCAAGCAGGCGATGCAGGATGGGCAGGGTGAAGCCGGCGGTTTTGCCGGTGCCTGTCTGGGCGGCGGCCAACAAGTCGCCCCCGAGCATGACCTGGGGAATGGCTTGGGCCTGAATAGGCGTGGGAATTTCGTAGCCTGCGTCGGTAACCGCACGCAAAAGGGGTTCTGCCAGCCCTAGGGAGGCAAAGGTAATTTGGTTGTTCAAGAATTAACTCCAGCGACAGCCTATCGCTCGAGTTGAGAGATACCAATCTAGGCAGACGATAAAAGTAGTTGAGAGCGAAGAAGCTCGGCAAAGCATGAATAGCTTGCGAAAAAACGTGCTGACTGGTGCGACACGTAATTTGGCATTGTAACGCAACCGCAGCCGGGCGGCTAAAAAAATTTGCGCGGTGTTGCCCGGCAGGCGAGTTGTGCATGTTGGCAAGACCCCCGCAAACTGGTGTAATTCAACATTATTCACCGGACGCGCGCATCATGAAACGACTGTTATTGCTTATTCTATTGCCCTGCCTTTCCATCGTGTTGGCCGGTTGCGGCTATAACGATATCCAAAGGCTGGACGAGCAGGTCAAAACGGCCTGGTCGCAGACCTTGAACCAGTACGAACGACGCGCCGAACTGGTGCCGAAGCTGGTCAATTCGGTGAACGCCTACATGGTCAACGAACGTGCCGTGCTTACGCAGGTCACAGAAGCGCGCTCCAGGGTCGGCAGCATTCAGATCAGCGCCGACGATCTTCAGAACCCCGAAGTCATGGCGCGCTTTTCGCAAGCGCAAGGCGAGTTGTCATCGGCCTTGTCGCGGCTTATTGCCGTGTCGGAAAACTATCCCCAGCTTAAGAGCGACGGCTTGTTCCGCGACCTGATGACGCAACTGGAAGGCACCGAAAACCGCATCGCCACCGAACGCGGTCGCTATGTGCAGGCGGTGCAGGAATACAACCTGATCGTGCGCCAGTTCCCCACGCTCATCACGGCCAAGATCTTTGGCTACGGCACGATCGAAAATTACGGCGTGTCCAAGCAGGACGCCATCATGAAAGATCCGGAGGTCAAGTTCGACCTGCCGGCGACGCAACCGCAACCGGCAAATTGACCAGAGGCGGGCGGAACATGAAGCCAGCCATATTTCAGTACGCGGCGCTGCAATCCGGCATGCAGTGCTGGCGCGCGTGGGCCGGCCTGCCGTGGCGCGCCGCCCGGTTGGCCATACTGCTGGCCATGGCGGTCGTGGCGCTTTTGTTTGCCGCAAACGTGCATGCAGCGCAGGTCGCCGTTCCCGAGCTCAAGACCTATGTCACCGACCAGACAGGCACGCTCGATGCCGGTACGCAAGCCAGGCTGAATCAGGCGCTCGCCGATCTTGAATCGCGCAAAGGCGCGCAAATTGCCGTGCTGGTGGTCCCAAGCACGGGCGACGATACAGTCGAAAGCTATGCACGCCGCGTCTTCGATCAATGGCGCCTGGGGCGCAAGAAGGTTGACGACGGCATACTTTTCCTGGTGGCCAAAGACGACCGCCGGCTGCGTATTGAAGTGGGCTACGGGCTGGAAGGCGCCGTACCCGACCTGTTGGCCGGGCGCATTATCCGCGAGCAAGTCACACCCCACTTCAAGGAAGGCGGCTACGCGGCCGGCATTACCGCCGGGGTCGAAAGCCTGGTCAAGCTGGTCGACGGCGAAGCGCTGCCGCCCCCTCCGGCAGGCACCGAGGGTGGCCAGGAAGACGACGATTCTCCAGCCATCATGCTGGTGCCGCTGGCATTCATGAGCTTATTCATGCCGGCGTTGTTTGCCGCGGTCGCAGTGGGCATTTTTGTGGGCTTGATGTTCGGCAGCATAGGCTGGGCCGTGGCGGGAGGCATCGTGGCCTTCGTGCTCAGTACCATTGGGCGCTTGATGGGCATCCAGTCCGCCTCCAAGTTGGCACGGGCCTCGCGCCGGGGTGGCGCGGTGGGCGGTGGACTCGGCGGCTTTGGTGGCGGATTCGGCGGCGGCGGAGGTTTTGGCGGCGGCGGAGGTTTCGGTGGTGGCATGGGCGGCGGAGGAGGCGGCAGCGGTGGCGGCGGGGCCTCCGGCAGTTGGTAATGCAAATGTCATCGCAACATCTAAAGCAAACGACGGCCGGAAGGCCGACAAGGAGTTCACGTGGGGCAAGGTAGCGCGGGCTGGAAGCAACTCACGGGCTGGGCCAGTATTGAAGGCCAATGGCTGCGCCGCAAGCATTTCACCCCCGAAGTGCTTGCGCATATTGCCGATCGGATCAAGGTCAGTGAACGTAATCATACGGGTGAGCTGGTGGTGGCCATCGAAGCGGTCAGTCCCGCCCACGAGCCCAATACGCGTCAACGTGCCCTGGAAGTCTTCGGCCGTTTGCGTGTGTGGGACACACCTTTGAATACCGGAGTTTTACTCTACGTGGCGCTCGACAAGCATCGTTTCGAAATCATTGCCGACCGGGCCATTGCCGCCCCCAACGACTTGTGGGAGCACGTCGGCATTCAGCTTCAGTCGCGGCTGCAAAGCAAGGACTACGTGGCCGGCATATTGGCGGCCATCGAAGGTATTGAAGCCATATTGCGAACGCGTTGTCCGGCGCTGCCGCATGGGCAGGACAATACCAACGATTTGTCCAACGACCCGGTTCTACTCTAGTTGGCCCTGCCTACAATTGTTCGGCCAACTGCCGTATGACGCGCTCGCGGCGCGGCTCGGGCGCGTAGTCGTCAGTCAATGAAGACCAGCTCGGCTGGCTGCGTGCTTCAAGTAATGGATCCGGCAACGAACCACGGCGCCAGGCGTTCAGGGGATCTGCAGCGCCGGCTGCCGCAGCGTCGGCTGCCGCAGC
>CAZONP010000059.1:5069-11320 GCA_964581155.1 uncultured Candidimonas sp.
TCGGCTGCCGCAGCGCTACCGGTCAATGCAATCGGCGTTTGCGCGGCGTGGCCGCGTTCCTCCAGCGCTTGTGTCAATGTCAGTTGGCGTATGGCCAGCAGCCGCAACACCGGATCGTCCACGCTCAGTTCCTGATAACCCCTTAAGCGGCTTAACACGCGCTTGCCCAGCTTGTCGGCGCCTTGCCATAGACCGCCCGCGGCGGCGCCCAACAGCGTCGCGGCGCCCAGGCTGATGCCAGCCATGAACACATCGACGGTGGCGCCCGCCATCGCGCCGGCTGCCATGCCTTTGCCAACGTGCAGCCCCACGTCTTTTAGCGCCTGGGGGTGGAATAAGTCCATGCCCCAGCGCTCGCCTTCCAGTGGCAGCGCATTGGCCGGGAAATCTTGCGGGCGGAAGTTGTAGCGCTTGAGCAAGGCTTGCACGCATACCGATTCGCGCGTGCGCACTTTCTTGCGAAGCACAAGAGTGGCGGCCTCCAGCGCTTTGGCGTCCGGACCGCTGGGCAGGTGATACGCCGCCACATCCACCAGCAGTTCCGCAATAAGGCGCATGGCGTCGCTGCGCCGAATGATTCGTTGTTCGGCCACGTCGTGCTTCAGGGCTTGCAGCACGGATGCATGTTTGTCCATCAACAGCGACAATTTGTCGTAAAGCTGGGCTTCGCCGTCGAGCGATGGCGCTATGGTGTCGAACTCCACCATGGCATGCAGGCCTAGCCTGCCAAGCGCGTCGCGCCATTCGGCCAGGCGTTGGCGCGAACTATGGGTAAAGTTCAAGACTGGCAGCAACGGGTGGCCGCAACTGCCAAGAATAGCGAGCTCGTCCTTGTGCTTGCCCAGCACCGGATCGCGGACGTCGACCACATACAGCCCGGCGTCGCAGTCCAGCAGCTTTTTCAGTACGCGAGCTTCCTGCTCGAACCGGCGCTTGCTTTCCGGGCTTAGAAGGAATCGGCGTATGCGCTCCGGGCCATCGGGCCGCTCTCCCGGCTGAACCAGCTGATCCAGATAATCCAGTAAAGAGATCCCGTCCTCCATGCCCGGCGTGTCGTACAGTTCGACCGCCACGGCGCCGTCCACCAGCAGGTGCGCGCCTTCCACGTGGCGCGTGGTGCCGGGGCTGTCCTTGACCTGGCCGAAGTCTGGGTCGCGCGTCAGCGTGCGCAATAACGAGGTCTTGCCGGTATTGGTATGTCCCACCACCGCCAAACGCAAGGGTAATTTATGGTTGGCCATGGTCGTCCTGGGAGCTGTTGTGTGGACCTGAATCCAGCCACGTCAGCGCGCTCGTCATGTCCTGGTGCAGCCGGTCTGGCTCGAAACCGGCCGCAAGAAGCTGCTGATTCCACGCCGAGGCGCGAGGGTCGTTGTCGGCCGGGTGGGCCGCCACGCCCAGCAAGGCCAGGTGCGCTTCCCCGGCCAGGCTGGCCAAGTCCGCTATCAGCGCCACCGTACCTCGGTCCGGCGTCTGGCGGCCATCGCAAACCAATAGCAGCCGGCCTGGCGATTGCAGTTGCAGATGGTCGAGCAAGGCGGTGCGTTGCGCCCGCGTATCGATGACTCCCAAGTCCACGGCGCGATCCGGCAGGCCTTCGGGGGGCCAAGGCGTATCGGGAGCCAGCTCTATTCCCAGCAGCACCGGCTGCTCAACCTGGTAGGTCAGCGAGCCACGGGGATGCAGTCTTGCCTGGAAGGCGGGTTCGTCGGGGGCGTCGATGCCTATTTTTTCGCTGGCCGGCGCCAGCCGGTCGCGCAATTCGGCATAACCGGGCAGGCTTACATCCAGGTCAATGGCGGCCAGCCGTTTCCGGACCAGCAACGCGCTGGCGAGCAGGCAAAGCACACGCGGCAATAAGCCATAGACGACAATGCAGCCCAGCAACCAGCCGGACCACAATGACTGGGCCGGCTCGGGCAGCGCCTGCAGGCCGTCGCTGGCGCGAACCATGGCCTCCGGCGGGACGGCGAAGCCCAGGAGCGAAGGCAGCCAGCCAAGGGCTGCGGTCAGCGATACGAAGGTGTCCGGAGAAAGCAGGGTGGTTTCCCAATTGAAGGAATAGCGACGCGCCGACAACAGTGCCAATAGAGTGGCAAGCATGCCTAGAAGCGCCGCCGTCCAGACGCCGTGGCTTACGCCACCCAGCATCCAGCGTAACGCACGGTGGCGCGCCAGGATCTCGACCCATGCACGTGGCGCCAGGGCGGCATCCGGGCTGCGGGCGAGCCGCCGCGTCAGCCATAACCAGGCATCGCCCAGCCAACTGCCTGTGCCGCTGCCACCGGCAAAGAAACTCAATAGCCAGAACGCGAGGGCCAGGGTATTGACGCCCAGCATGGCCACAAGCGCCAACAAGATGTTGACCGGCCGACCGCCGTCGCCCAAGGCTGCGGCCGCCGCTGCGCCGCCCGTGACGAGGCTTAGCAGGCACATGGCCATGAGTACCAGGCGTGATCCCTGGCGCCACTGCCGCAGCACGCCATCCAAATTTTCACGTCGCGCCAGTAGATTCGCCCGTAGAAGCAGCTTTTGGGTGAAGCTGCCTCCCTGGGCACGCACGCGCCTGGCCTCCGTCGCATCGTCCAGCGGACCCCACAGCGCTTCCCGCAGCCGTAGCGTCTCCGCCATCCAGTAGCCGTCGAATTCGGGGGCAGCGCCAGCGTCGCGCGGCGGCGGGCTAGACATGCGCGCGAGCGGTATAGTCATGCTGACAGCGGGATGTATTCATGGATCTCCGACCGGGGGTAAACGTATACCGTATTGTATAGAGGCGGCCGCTTGTGCGGCGCCAGGAGCATCTGCAAATGGCCGAGACATTGATCGATACTGGTAAGGACGGCGTGGGCAATCTACGAATATTCTTCGCCTTCTGGCCGCCCGCCACGGCGGCCGACCAATTGTCGGCGTGGGCGCGCGACGCGCACCAGCTATGCGGCGGGCGCATCATGCGCGCGGAAACCATGCACCTTACGCTGGCCTTTCTGGGCAGCACGCCCACGCCCAGGGTGCGCGAACTTGCCGAAGCGGCGCCCCGCTGGACATTGCCGGTGGACAGCATAGCCTTGCGGCACTTTGGACGTTTTTTCGGTCCGCGCGTCGTATGGGCCGGGCCGTCGGCTTCCGACGAGGATCGCGTGCCCTGGTTGGACCAGGCTTACGACATTTTATGGACGCATCTGGAAAAATTGGGTTGGCAGCGTCCGGCATCAGTATTCCGGCCGCACGTATCGTTGCTGCGCAAGGCGGGGGCGGGCGACTTGGAAAGCCTGGCCCGTGCGCCCATTGTCTGGACGCCTGCCCGGGCCGTATTGGTGGCGTCACGCCCGCGCGAAGGTGGTTCCTATTACGACGTATTGGCAACCCTGCCCACGGTCCCGTTAACGCTTTGGAACGACTGAATGCCGGCGACGGATGGGCAGCAACCGGCAGACATGATATTGTTGATTGCACGCTTTTTTCATTGATTGCACTTGCACTCGGAGTTCGCCATGCCCAATGAATCCACATCGCCTGACGACAAAAGCAAAACCCCATCCATAGATGAAAAGAAAGTCACCCCTGTCCCCACCGACGACACGCCCCAGCGTGAGGACGAATACTTAAGCAAATTCCTGCAGGAGTCCAACCCGGAAAGCGGCAAGGACGAGGCACCCGAAAAGAAAGACGAGGGTTGAATAACCCAAAGGATACCGATGGCAGTTTTTTTTCCGGCATTGAAAGTTGCGCTTCCCTATATTACCCAGATCGTGACGGCGGCCTTGCCGATGTTCACGTCCAAGCCTTCCGGCGTGAAGGCGGACGACGTCGTGCCGCAGCAAATACAAGAGCTGCAGACGGCGGTCACCCAAAACGCCGAGTCGGTCAAGGGCTTGGCCGTTCAAATGAAAGACACCATCGAAGGAGTGGACACCGCCGTGGCACGTCTGCAAAAGGAAATCACCTTTCTGAAGCAGATTGCAATGTTCGCCGCCGGGGCCGCAGTGATCGCAATCGTGCTGGCCATAGTGGTGGCCACCCGCTAGCTCGCGTGCCAACCTGCCGTAATCGCCATATCGGCATGGATTTCCTGCTACTACGGAAAATATTCCATAATTTTCAAATGGATAGAGGTAAAATGATCGGCATATGAATCGGCATGAGCCCCTTGTATGTTCGACGCTCCCCATCAGATGACACCGCTGGTTCCCAGTGACGCTGCCTTGGCGCCGCTATTGCTGCGCGCCACTTCGGTAATCCAGCGTTCCAGCCAGCTGGCGGGCCGGGCTCATCCACGTACGCGGCAGGCGTTGCGCGATTTGTTGCGCAACATGAACTCGTTTTACAGTAACCGGATCGAGGGTCAGAGCACGCACCCGCTCAATATCGACCGCGCCCTTCGGCACGACTTCTCCGACCGTCCGGGCATTGCTTTGTTGCAGCGTATCGCGCTGGCACACATTCACGCGGAGCGTGATGTCGAAGCGTTGGCGCAGACGGAACCTCCATTGACGATCGCGTTTGCCGCAGCAGCGCACAAGGCCATGTACGAAAAACTCGCCCCGGCTGATCGCACGGTCAGCGGCCGAACCGTTGAGCCTGGGGTTGTGCGAGCCGACAATGTCGAAGTCGGCCGGCACTTGGCACCCGCCTGGGACAGTATGGAACCATTCCTGGCGCTTTTTGACCGCAGCTATAAGGGCCAGTCCACAAGTGAAATGACCCTCATTTCGGCGGCTTGCGCGCATCATCGGCTGGTCTGGATACACCCCTTTCCCGACGGCAACGGGCGCGCCGCCCGCTTGCAGACTCATGCGGCGCTATTTCCGCTGACGCAGGGGCTATGGTCCATAAACCGCGGCTTCGCCAGGTCGGTGGAACAATACTATGCGCGACTTGCGGGGGCCGATCAGCCGCGCCAGGGTGACTACGATGGCCGGGGAAACCTCAGTGAAAAAGGGCTGGTTGCGTGGGTGAGTTTCTTCCTGGACGTCTGCCAGGACCAGGTGGAATTCATGACCCGCATGCTGGATCTGGACGCGATGAAGTCCCGAATCCAAGGGCTTGTGGGGTTTCGCGCCTCGACTGAGCCGCACATGCGCAAGGAAGCGGCCATTGCCCTTCATCATCTTTTTGCGGCGGGGCCGCTGACCAGGGGTGAATTCACGCGAATGTCAGGTCTTGGTGATCGGGTCGGGCGGTATCTGATCGCCCACCTGCTTCAGACACGGTTGGTGGCCTCGGATAGCGCCAAGGGCCCGTTGTACTTTGCCTTCCCCCTTGATGCTCTGCAATTCCTCTTGCCAGGGCTATACCCGGAAGCGGCGGCCAAAGACCCGGACGCTGACAGCAGCGGTTTCTAAGCTGGTGTCAGCGTCCGGCGCCCTGCACCAATGGACACGCTTCAGGCCTTCTTGCGGATCAGGCCGTAGACAAACAGCACGATGATGGCGCCCACGACGGAGGCGATCCAGCCGACGCCTTCGCCGGCCTCGTACATGCCCAAGGCGTCGCCCAGGAAACCGGCGACGAGTGCGCCGATGATACCCAGGATGGTCGTAAGGATGATCCCAAGCTTCTGATCGCCGGGCATGATGGCCCGCGCAATCAAGCCCACGATAAACCCAACAATAATCATGCCAATGATGCCCATGCTTCGTGCTCCTGAAAGAAATTAAGAGAAAGTTCGGGAGGGCGAAAGCGCCCGGGTTTCAAGCTTCTTACATCATAGCAGCGGCTATCCAGCTGTCTCGTCTCGATACCAACCGTTGCTTTTGAAACATATGTTCATGTGAAAGTGCCGGCGGAAGCTGCCTTCCTTCCTGGAGCGGATTGAAGTCACCGCAGCGAACTGCTAGCCTTCGCAGGCATAAAGCAGCGTGATGTCGCCGTCGGTCGGCAATATATCGTTCATGGGCCGGCACGTTCCGTTCATACACAGCTCGAAGTCGGGGACGTATGCGGACCGCATAAGTTGGAGCTTGGCGGGCAGGTTTTTGTTCGGCTGATACTCGTACCAGCCGTCACGCAAGACGGCATGATCCGGTGGTTCCATCCCCGCCGCCGAGCCACGGACACGAGCGGTACCGGCCAGCAATTCGGGGGGCGAATTGCGTGAACCGGGAGCCTGCACGGTGTAGTCCTCTTCCCATCGGACCTTTTCGATGGAATGGGTCCACGCCAACGTAAAGGCATGAGCCGGCACAAAGGTCGGCGCGGCCTGGGGCTGCGCTGCCAACGCCAGGCACACCCCGAAGCCGATAGCGGCAAGA
>CAZONP010000060.1:0-1837 GCA_964581155.1 uncultured Candidimonas sp.
CCCATCGGCATGGTGGTCGACGTCCCCATGACCATCATCGCCCGTTCGGACTTTCCGGCCAACAACATTGAAGAGCTTGTTGCCTACCTTAAGGCAAACAAAGATAAAGTGTCGCTGGCGAATGCCGGCATTGGCGCTGCCAGCCATCTCTGCGGCACAATGTTCACCAACGCGCTGGGCGTCGATCTGCTGACTATTCCCTACAAGGGTACTGGTCCGGCCATGAACGACCTGCTGGGCAAACAGGTCGACGTCATGTGTGACCAGACAACCAATACAACGCAGCACATCAAGGCGGGCACCGTCAAGGCGTATGCCGTCACCAGCAAGCAGCGCGTTGCCACGCTGCCCGACCTTCCCACCATGCAGGAAGCCGGCTTCAAGGATTTCGAGGTTGGCATCTGGCACGGCATGTGGGCCCCTAAAGGCACACCAAAGCCAATCACAGACAAGCTGGTCAATGCATTGCAGGCTGGCCTGGCTGATCCTGACTTCCAGAAACGCATGGCCGGATTGGGTGCAACCATCATGACTGCCGAAGCCAATCCTGATGCATTGAAAAAGAAAGTTGAACAGCAAGTGCCGCAGTGGGCCGAGCTCTTCAAGAAAGCAGGCCTGAACGCCCAGTAATTCGTCAGCCGAATTCCCGCATCCGCTTCACCTCAAGGCCGCATCAACTCTCACATTGATTCGGCCTTGAGCTTTAGGGCTCTTCGTAGCCCAGGGCTTCGGAAATCTGAGCAGCCGTGCGCACCAGGATTTCGATCCATTCATCCCGCATGCGCTCAGCAGGCGCCGAAATCGAAAGGCCGGCCTGCAATTTGCCGGTGTCATCGTAAATGCCCGCCGCAATGCAGCGCACACCCATTTCCAGTTCTTCGTTGTCGCGTGAATAGCCATGCCGGCGCACCAGCGCCAAATCGCGCTCGAGTTGATCGGTCTGGGTAATGCTGTTGCGCGTCGTGCCTGCCAGGCCAGTGCGCATGGCATACGCCCGCACTTGACGAGGATCGCTGACCGACAGGAACAGCTTGCCGGTGGACGTCAGATGCAGTGGCGCACGCCCGCCAATGGCGCGCACGACTTGCATGCCGGAACGTTCGCTCCAGGCGCGTTCGATATAAACTATCTCGTCGCCCTGCTGCATGGACAAATTGATGGTCTGGCCGGTTATCCTGTGCAGTTCGCGCATGGGCTCCAGCGCTACCTCGCGCACATTAAGCCGCCCCTTCACCAACGAGCCGAGTTCCAGCAAGCGCATGCCCAATTGGTATAAACCGCTATCCACGCGTTCGACATAGCGCCCCACCACCAGATCGTTAAGAATCCGATGGGTCGTCGACGTATGCAACCCAGTCGCCGCCGCAAGGTCTTTTAGTGGCACAGGGTCCGCTTGCTTGGCAAGCACGTCCAGCAAGCGCATGGCTCGTTCAAGCACCTGTATGGTGATGGGTGAGTCTCGCACCGGAGAGGCGATACCGGCAGGTGTGGGGGTCGAAGTGGAAGTTAGCATGGCCTTATTATGATGCAACGCAACAATTCCATATTATGAAACTTTCACGTTGGCTGGCAAGCGTTATTTGGCTGGCGGAGTCAGCTCACCGCCCACTCGTAGCACCTCGGCCCGCAGATAGGCCAGCGCCTCTGCGGCAGCGGCTGGTTCGCCCTTCACGCCCAGGTCGATATGTGGATGACCAGTCTCGCCCATACTCGGCAGACTGAACGCCTTAATGCCCGGCCACCTGCGTTCAAGCTCTTCCAGGGCCGGTGTAATCCGCGACTCCGGCAGGCGAAATGCCAGAAATGAATGCTCGACGCGCGTGGTGATGTGATGCAA
>CAZONP010000060.1:1937-9085 GCA_964581155.1 uncultured Candidimonas sp.
GGCGTGGCGCCTATGCCGCCGCAGCAAAATACGATGTCGGGGGTAGCGAAACTGCGTCTTAGCGTGGCGGCAATAGTGGAGCGTTCGTCCGAAATGAATTCAGCTCCCCAAAGTTGCAGACCCCGCTGCGACAGTAGTTCGACCAATTTAGAAAAATGCTTGTCTTGCCGCCGGCCCGAAAGAATTTCATCACCAATGATTATGAGCCGTATTTTTGGACTGGTGGGAGCAATCATGTCAGGGACCTTGTTGATGGGGATCAGGCGTCGATCACCGTGTGCGCGCGAGTTTGGCGCAAGGCTTCGAGACTGAAATGCGCGAACACCAGGGCGGAAAACACCGGCAGTACCAGCCATGCGGGGGGAAACAGGTTGATCAGGGAAAGGGAACCGCCGATAAGCCATAACTGACGATTGTGGCGTCGCCAGATCTGGCGCCGTTCCTGGGGCGTTGCATGCTCGACGATAGCATCCACCCGCAGCATGCGTGTGAAGGCGAACGACCACCAGAATATGGGCAATAGCAACGGCAACGGAGGAATGAGCCACAACGGCATGGTGACCAGCCAGCCCAGGACGAAAAGCACGCCAACCCACGCCGCGTTCCAGGCGCCCACTGCGGTGCTGTATTGCCCCTGGCGTGCCAGGCCCGGGTAGTCCCGTTTTTCTATGTGACGCAATACGATCGGCATGACGAACACGGCGGCAATCACCAGGCCAAGTATTCCCGACATGGGCAATAGTATTCCCACAGCCAGGATAGGCACCAGATAGAGCTTGATGGAGAATAGACCGATGGCAAGCATCCACTCGTCAACCTGGTTCACAACGTCCCACTGCGCCGCCTGGATATTCAGCCAATTGGTCAGAGGCGCCCAAAATGCCCAAAGCAATATAATGGCCCCGAACAACGCAATAAGAAAAGGCAGGAGCAGCGCGGCAAGCATCTTGGGATGGCATTGCGAAACGAGTGCCCGCTTGAACGCCAAGCCTACGGCCGCCACGCCCGTGGTTGCCCGAGGGCGCTCAAGAATAGCAAGTTCGGAATGGCTCATTGGTATCTTTAATTTTTTGACATGGTTATCATAAGTCAAACCACGGGGTATTTGTCTCTATGCCAGCACTTAATCCTCATCATGACCTGAACGCCCTGCATGCCCGCCTCAAGCAGGCGCATGGCCTGATCGTGGCTTGCTATTGCGCGGCGTGGTGCGACACATGCACAGAATATCAGCCCAGCTTCAACGCGCTGGCGGCCCGTTGGCCGCAACACACATTTGTATGGATCGATATTGAAGAAAATGCCGGCCTGCTCGATGAGGAGGACGTAGAGAACTTCCCGACAATACTAATACAGGGCGAACGCGGTAATCTGTTCTACGGTGCGCTGCTGCCCCATATTGAACATCTCGAGCGCCTGATGCGTCACCTGAATGACGACACGCCGGTTATAGACAGCGGCCCAGCCGCCTTGTCTACGCTATTAGCCCCTGCCACCCAGTAGCACGCCCACGGCCTTCTTGCTCGCGACCGACGATGTCGACGACGAGTTGCCTGCGGGCGAGTTCGCGGACGATGACGGCACGTAAGGACGTGTGAAGAAATCGTCAGTCACGCGGGGCGCCGCCGAATGCGACGAGTAAGCGCGGCGCTCGTTGCGGGCAGGCGCGGAAACCGCGCGTGCCGGGGCGGGCATATTCAGTTCGCCGCGCGGTATCTTGAACTTGATCATCTTTTCGATATCAAGCAGATACCTTTCCTCTTCGGGCGTGAAGAACGCAATGGCCTCGCCCGAAGCGCCGGCACGGCCCGTTCGACCGATGCGATGGACATAGTCTTCGGCGTTATGAGGCAGATCGTAATTAATGACACATGGAACACCGGCCACGTCGAGGCCGCGTGCGGCGACATCGGTGGCGACGAGCACTTCAAGCTCGCCGGCCTTGAAGGCTTCGAGCGCCTTCATGCGGTCAAGCTGACTTTTGTCGCCGTGGATCGACTCTGCCTTGACTCCGTCGCGCAGCAGTTCGCGCGCCAGGCGACTCGTTCCAATCTTGGTATTGGAAAAGACAATAACTTGATTGAACCCGCGCGATTTGACCAGATGCACGACGGCCGCCCGTTTGGCGCTGCTGGGCAGCGCATAGGCGATCTGGGTGACGTTCTCGGCGGTCGCGTTGCGGGCCGCGACTTCGATCTCGGCGGGGCTCTTAAGATAGGTGCGGCCAAGCTTGCGGATTTCATTGCTGAACGTGGCCGAAAATAGCAGTCCTTGCCGATTGGCCGGCAACAGGCGCATGATGCGATCCAGGTCCGGCAGAAACCCCATGTCGAGCATGCGGTCGGCTTCGTCCAGCACCAGGATGCCAACCTGGCTGAGGCTGACATTCTTCTGTTCGATGTGATCGAGCAAACGGCCGGGCGTTGCAATAAGGACTTCACATCCGCGACGCAAGGCATCGCGCTGGGGACCGATATCGACGCCACCAAACACCACCGTCGAACGCAAAGGCGTCGACTTGCTATACGTAATAACGCTGTCGGACACCTGGTCCGCCAATTCACGCGTAGGCGTGAGGATCAGCGCTCGGACCGGATGCCGCGCCGGCGACGCACTGGTGCTTGCGAATTGCATGAGCCGATGCAGAATGGGCAGCGTGAACGCCGCCGTCTTCCCTGTGCCGGTTTGCGCCGCTCCCATGACATCCCGGCCGTCCATCACAATTGGGATGGCTTGGGCCTGAATAGGCGTGGGAATGGTGTATCCGGTTGCGGCGACGGCCGTGAGAATGCTGGGGTGCAGGCCGAAATCGGAAAACGTGGCGGCGGATGTGTCGGTGGGAGGGTTTGTAGTTTCTGTCATTGAAGGTGGTTGGTGCCTGTCGCAGGAGTACCCCACGTGTAGCTTTTATAACCGCTTGATTTTAGCCCAGCATGGGCTGCGCTAGAAGTTCGGCTTGCCTCCGGTGCCGATCAAGCCGCATAAAAGAGCCATAGTGTCGTGAAAAGCATACGCTTTTGAGCCAACGGCCATGTGGAACCGGACCCCTAGAACAACATCCGCAGTATCCAGAAGGCGGCCATGCCCACCACAATCACCAGCAAACTACTGCGTGTACGCATGTAGACAAGGACGGCGATCAGCGCGGCCACCGCTTTTATGTCGAACACATAGCCCACGTCGGCATGCCAAGGAAGGAGTTCGGGCGCCACGATGCCGATAAGCGCGGCTGTGGGCGCATAACGCAATGCACGCCGCACGGAGTCTTTCAGGGGAAAATGGTCGCCAAACAGGAAATAGCCGGCGCGCGTCAGTAGACTGCATAGCGTCAGCAATGCAATCGCGCCAAAAATATACCAGTCGAAAGATGCTGAAGCGGTCATGGTTTTCTTGTGTGCTGCATGCGCTCGGCGACGACGCCGGCAACCACCCCGCCCACAACGGCGGCGGCTAGGCCCAAGCGCAGCGGCAGGGGCTGGCCCAGCCAGGCAATACCGCCCGCCACGAGCAGGCAAAGAAGCATCGGTCGCGACTGGACCAGTGGAATGACAATAGCCATCAAGGCCAGGGTCGCCGCGAACTCCAGGGACCACGACGCAGGCACATACCCGCCCAGGTACACCCCCAATAGCGAGAAAACGTTCCAGCTCAGCCACCCCGGAGCAATCACACCCAGGTAATACCAGAGGTGATTCGCGCTGGCCTTCTCTTTACTCGCCCCGTAGCGGCCCATGAACAGCACAAAAGCGATATCGGTGGAGAAGAAGCCGAGGCCAAGGCGCTTGGGCCACGAAAGATGGCGAAAAAAAGGCTGCAAGGCGGCGCCGAAAATAATAAAACGGATGTTCACGACAAAGCCGGCGGCAAAGATCAGCCACAGGGGAGCCAGCGACTGTATCAGCGGCAGCGACGTCAACTGCGCCGAGCCGGCATAGACCATTAGCGTCATCAAGGTTGCCATGCCTTCCGTAAGGCCGGCCTTGACCAGCGCTATGCCCGTGACGAAGCCCCACGTGGAGGTGGCAATGAGCGCAGTCAGGACATCTTGCAATCCCAGGCGGAACTGGCGCCGATTATGTGGGCCGGGAAGGTATTGCGCAACGTTGCTAGGCACTGTCAAGAGAAGAAATCCCTGGCTTGAAAAGCGGTTATTGTAAGCCCGCGCAATTGGTACAATCGCTGTTCATCTTTGGGGGAACATTATGTCGATGTCCGATCGCGATGGTTTTATCTGGTACGACGGAGAAATGGTGCCGTGGCGCAACGCCACCACTCATGTCCTGACTCATTCGTTGCATTACGGGCTGGCCGTATTCGAAGGGGTGCGCGCCTATGACTCGGAGATCGGCACAGCCATCTTCCGCCTGGCCGATCATACCAAGCGGCTGTTCAATTCCGCGCACATCTACCAGATGAATATTCCGTACGACCAAGACACCATTAATGCCGCCCAACTTGACGTCGTACGCCGCAACAAGCTCAAGTCGTGCTACATCCGCCCGCTGGTATTCTATGGCTCCGAGAAAATGGGCGTCTCGCCCAAAGGTGCCAAGGTCCATGTGGCAATTGCGGCCTGGCCCTGGGGGGCCTATCTTGGCGACGAAGCGCTGCAACAAGGCATACGCGTCAAGATCTCGTCCTTCGCCAGACAGCATGTGAATGTGACCATGCCACGGGCCAAGGTGGCCAGCACCTATGCCAACTCCATACTCGCCAATGCCGAGGCACTTGACCACGGCTACGATGAAGCCATCCTGCTCGACACGGACGGCTTTGTCGCTGAGGGCTCGGGGGAAAACATTTTCATCGTGAAAGACGGTACGCTGATCGAACCTGAGATCGCCTCCGCACTTACCGGCATTACGCGGGCGACGCTGCATGCCATTGCGGCCGACCTGGCCATACCCGTAGCCACCAGGCGCCTTACCCGCGACGATTTGTATATTGCCGACGAGGCATTCTTTACCGGTACAGCCGCCGAAGTAACGCCCATACGCGAAATTGACCGCCGCGTCATCGGCACGGGAAGCCGCGGCCCCATTACTCAGAAACTGCAACAGGCTTTCTTTGACGTCGTCAACGGCAGGAACGCCAAGTATCATCATTGGTTAAGCAAGGTTTAGCTTCCATGCCGCCCAGCCTACCCTTCACCTTCCAGGACTCTCCATGAGCAGCACCCGAAAACCTGTCGTCCCCCAGAATCAGACTATTTTTGTCGGCGCCGGCGACTTGCCCGTCTATTGCCCCGGGCCTAATGCCCCGCTATGGAGCATGCACCCACGCGTGTATATCGAAGTCGTTCAGACCGGCAAGGCAATTTGCCCTTATTGCGGTACGGCTTACGAACTCAAGGAAGGCGAGAAGGTCCACGGACACTGATCGTGATCGGCCGGATCGACTCGTCAGCCTGCCCTACACCCGGATGGCTGCCAGGAGGCCATGTCCAGACCTTATACGGCGCGCTGGCGGCCCACCACCATCAAATCGCGTTTGTACGCGAACGGGTCAACACGCCTGACGGCGACTTCCTGGATTTTGACTGGACTGGACCTGGGCTATTTTCGGACAGGCTGGCGTCGGGCGCAAGCGCAATGGCCGAGGCTCAACTCGCCAATACCGCAGCCAAACGCTGGATGCGCGAAGACGATTGGGCCACGCTGCCCGCAGCGCTCGACAGCCCCGCCCTGATTCTTTTTCACGGCCTGGAAGGCAGCAGCCAAAGTCATTACGCACAGGCAATCGCGCAACACTTTCGCGCTCGCGGCTGGATCGTCGTTATTGCACACTTTCGCAGTTGCTCCGGGTTTCCCAACCGTATGGCCCGCGCCTACTTTTCAGGCGACTCGCAAGACATCAACTTCATATTCGATATTGCACGACAACGGATGCCGTCCGCGCGCTGGCATGCAATCGGGGTGTCATTGGGCGGCAACGCCATGCTCAAGTATGTCGGCGAGCAAGGAGGACAACTGCCTTGGCTTGCCGCCTGCGCCGCTGTCTCCGTGCCGATGGACTTGGTTGCCTGCGGCGATCAACTTTCAAAAACCTGGCTGGGCAGACATTTGTATTCCCGTAATTTTCTTAAGACAATGCGACCCAAAATACTGGAAAAGGCACGTCGGTTTCCGGGAAACATCGACGCTCACCGTCTTAGCCTCGCCAAAACATTGCGGGAATTCGACGACTTGTATACCGCACCCATGCATGGCTATAAGAACGCCCTGGATTACTGGACACGCGCATCGAGCAAGCCCCAGCTTAAAAACATAGCCGTCCCGACGCTCGTCCTCAATGCCCGCAACGACCCATTCATTCCTGAACCATCATTGCCGGGCTCGCACGACTGTTCCAGGCAGGTGCTTCTGCATCAACCCGCGCAAGGCGGCCATGTAGGATTCGTGACCGGTCCATTTCCAGGCCATATCGGGTGGCTTCCAACCCGCCTGGCCCGCTTTTTTGAAACTAGGACTTGAACCGTTCGAGCAATTCCCGATCCGTCTTCAGCCGCTCTTTTAGCGTTCGGATTTGCACATCCAGCTCGGACTGTATGTAAAAATCCTTGGTCATATTGCGGGCCTGCTGCAACTGCTCCACTGCAGTGGGCAAGGCGCCGGTCAGGTCGTAATAGGCGGCCATGCTGCGGCGCGCCTCCACCTTGCGCCCCATACGTTCCTGGCTCTGGGCCAATAATTGATGCAGACGCGGCACGTCAGGCCATTGCTTGATAGCGTCTTGCAGGAACGGAATAGCTTCGGCATCCCGTCCGGTTTTCTGCTGTGATTCGACCTTGGCCAGCGTAATGGCTTGACTGTCAGGCCAACGCTGCCACGCCGCCTGTGCGAGCGCCAATGCCCCCGCGTCATCGCCCCTGGACAGCGCAAGCGACACGGCCAACCCTGCCACCTCCGGCGAATTTTGGCCACCCGCCCTAGCCTTGGCCAATGCTTCGGCCGCATGCTGGATGTCATTCTTTTGCCATGCGGCATAGGCCAGGCCATACCATGCCGCGGACTGCTCGACCCCAGTGGCCTGGCTCGCGTCCAGCCGCAACTTATCAACCGCATTACGCTGCGAGGCGCTGTCACGCGACTGAACCACGCGCAGCTTTGCCCGGATATACCAAAAGGAATCATTGTCTTGTTGATGCA
>CAZONP010000060.1:9185-11314 GCA_964581155.1 uncultured Candidimonas sp.
AGTTGGCGATCGACCGCGGCAGCTTGGCCAAAGGCAGCCACACCCATGGCAAGATCGCCGCTGCCGGAGAGGGCTGCGAGCAAGGCACCGGCTAGAGCGGCCAGCATGACGTGATTGCTCTGCGAGCGCTGCGTCATGCCGCGCGCAATATGGCGCTGAACGACGTGGCCGATTTCATGCGCCACCACAGAGGCAAGTTCGGATTCGCTTTGTGACGCGACCACCAGACCGCTGTTGACGCCAATATAGCCGCCGGGCAACGCGAAAGCATTGATTTGAGGGTCGCGCACAGCGAAGACGGTAATACGCTGGGGCGTACCCGCCGGCGACTGAGACACCAGTTTGCGCCCCATGGCCGTCAGGTACTGGCTGACGTCAGGATCGGCAATATACGTGATGTCTCGCCGACCCTGCTCCATGATGGCGTCGCCCAGTGTGCGTTCGAGAGAGGGGGACAATTCCACCGCCGAAGCCGACCCCATGCTGGGCAGGCCGACCGGCTGGCTGCGCACCGGCGTAACCGACGTTAGCGTAAACGCAAGCGACAGGCCGACACATACAACACGCAGGCGCCCGATTGTAGGGCTGGTGAATCGAGTGGAACGGGCAACTGTCATGTGGCAGGCACCAGGAAATCAGGGAATTGGAGAGGCGAGCCGCTGCCGTGCTCGTTGAGCATCCTGCTTGTTGGGTAACCGGTTCTTGCCCGACAAGCGCATTAAAGTCGCAAGCGCGAACAGCAACCCGAAGACTTCAACGAACCCGGCCAGCACCCACATCGTAAGACCGCCAATGGCCTGGTCCATGACTGCGGTCATGCCTGGAATGGCGCGGCCACACAGGTCAAAAATGGGGTAGAGATCGTACTCTGTGAACGTAATGATGGCACCCACGACCATCTGCGGCACCATCGTGATCACCGGCGACAAAATACGGCCGCCCGGCGACAATACTGCGGGCGGACTGGGACGGCGGTCGAGGATCAGATTCCAGTACATGAAGCCACTGATCACGACCGACCAATTCATGAAACGATACAAGCGCCAGTCCAGCATTGAATAGAATTGCACGGTCGGAATCAGGAAACCCAACACCAATACGACGAAGAGAAAAGGCACAAATATTTTGTTGGTCAGCACGGCAATAAGCGCGCGGCCCGGACGGCTGAGCCGGAAGTCACGCAGACGCAGCCGCCACGACATGGGCAGGCCGGCACGCATGACCTGGCCAGGATAAGCCCCCATGATCAGCAGCGGCCCAAGATGGTGCAACACTAAATGCTGGAAGCGGTGGATGAAGAACATCCGTTCGGCGTAGTAGTCGATACGCGTATGCATCGACAGATAAAGCAGCGCCACCCCTACCCAGAAAAACAGTTGACGGACCCAGGTAACCCGATGAACACGCGTGCCTCGCACGAAAAGCCAGCCACCCACGAAGAACGCCAGCAATAGGCTGGGCGAGAGTTCCCAGGGGGTAAGCCAATCGATAATATTCATGGGTGTATGGAGGATGCGGTAACGCCGACCCCGCTAGTTTAAGGCAATATGGCGGCGATCGCCCCACTGAACTTTGTGCACGCCTGGCAAGTTGCTTAGGTGGCGGGCCTGCGTCATGAGCACCGGCCGAAGCTCCGGCGGGCACGTAACCGTTACGCACGCCAGCGCCATATCGTCTTGCTTGGCATGGTCGACCAAAAGCTTGGACACCTTGAGGCCGGCCGCTTCGAAATCAAGATAAATTTGCTTGCGCAGGTCAGCCAACATGTGGCTGGGGCATACGACGGTAAGGCGCGACACAGCGCTAGGGATACGAACCGGCGCGGCATGCACGCCGGCGCGGCGAAGAAATAAGTTGAAAAGGCGCATGGAACACCCCCACATGAACGCGTCGCAAGGGCGACGCAAGCCTGGCGGCTGCCGCCACAGGCTTTACATTGATGATTGACGGGGAGTTTGAATACGCCAATGTATTCTGAAACTACCGCGCCGCTGATGAAACCAGGGCGCGGGTAGCTGTGCTGCGTGAGCCGCCTATACGCGCCTGGTGATGCAAGTGCCGATGCAAGATCGGCCGTTACTGTCGCCGGGGTCGGAATTCACCGCACAGCTCCTATAAATTGAAGACTC
>CAZONP010000061.1:0-5719 GCA_964581155.1 uncultured Candidimonas sp.
TCCCCGACTTGGGAGATGACTTGGGGGGTGACTTGGGGGGTGGGCCCGTTCAGCTCTTGAATCCTAGGCACAACAACCTTGAACTGGTTGCTGATTATTTCATCCAGTAGCTCAATGGTAGGCCAGTCGTGCAGTGCGCGTGGAATACCTGTACCTAATCCCCGATATGGCAGGATATGGACGGCATGTTCCGTGAGCGTGGGATTACGCCGGTTGGTTGCGCCGTGGCGGATGGCCTCAGTACTTAGGCTATCGGGCAGGTGACCGGGGCTGATGATTTCGACACGATCTGCAAACACCATCAGGCGAATGGACGCACTAGTGAAGTAGTCTCGGTGAATCAGGGCGTTGACCAATAACTCTTCAAGAGCCTGGCTCTGGAATTTCCAACTGACCCAAGGTGTTGAAACCCCTATCAGCTTGAATGTGGCGCAGGTTACGTTTAATGAACCCAAAGCTGCGCTGGTACTGCTCTAAAAGCGTGCCGCCAATATCTTCGCTGTCCAGGTAACGGCTGTCATGTAACACCAGGCCTGGAAACGCAACGGCCTTGACTTCAAAAGCAGGGCGATAGCGCTGAGGGCGTTTGCCAAACAGCATCAAGCCAGCTAGGTTAAGTTCCTGCCCATCGCCCAACCCCAAGTTTTGTAGCAACTGCGACAGAGGTTGTCCCGCAAGCTCAGGCGACTGACCATAACGGCGCGTAAAGTAGGCAGCAAAGGCTTTTTCGTCGATATCATCAGCGGACGTGCCGGTGACAGGAATAACATCTGCATAAACCAACCCGGCACGCTGAAATAGGCGCTGAATTTCTTCACGGGCAGTGACGTGACGTTTATCGGATCCATTTTTTACCCAGATGCGTCCGTGATTATCAATATAAGGTTTGGACAAGCCATCGGACACCGTTACGACCATGACCACACCGTGCTCGGTTTGAACGTTATCAGTAATGGGGTGAATGGGTGGGCGTACGTGTTGAGATGCCGCATTGCTTAGCAGCTGGTTAACCTGCCGGACATTCGCAGCATCCAGGCCGACGATCTGGCCATCGTCGCTAACGCCCAGGAACAAGCGACCACCACCGCTATTGGCAAGTGCTGCCAATTCTGCCGCGATGCTGTCGGCATTGTGCGCTTCGCGCTTGAATTGGTGTCGGCTATCTTCGCCGCGCGTCAGGATTTGAACCAGCTCTGCTTCAGTCATGGGGTTTACTCAATTGCAAATGGCTGTGTGACCAAGCCTGTTGTGGTCAGATCATAGACGAGTTCGGGAATGGCTCCACTCAGGAGGGATAAAAGCACCTTTCTAATACCACGACCCCGCGATTTGCCTCAGAATGCGCCATTCATGACTGAAATAGTGAAAACCGCTCAAAATCCCGGCAGCATCAAGCAATCTCAAGCAAGGTCAAGCGAACTTCTGGGGATGGTATTTTGAACGGTATTGGCAGGAGGCGCTTGGAATAAGACCAATTAAATCAAGGGCGTAATTGATCTATTGACCATTGAGTGGGAGTGATCCCGCATCTGGCACAGCCAGGCACCTGATGGCAGCAAACGCCCTGAAGCCCGCGTAATTGCGGGTTTTATTTAATTTCCTCTGCCATGATCTGGCAAAGCCGAACCAGCGCAAGAGGCGTGATCGATCATGCTTGATATGCCTGAATGCAGTTTGTATAATTGATTTCACAGCAATCAATAGGAGGTTGCAGACATGAGAGCAGTAACGATCAGGAATGTGCCGGAAGAGGTGCATCGAGCCATCCGAGTGAGGGCGGCGCAGAACGGCCGCACGTTGCAAGCCGAGATGTGCGACATATTGGCTACTGCCGTGAAACCGGAAGGCCGGGTAAGGCTGGGTGACTTGTTGGCAAACATCGGGCGCAAGGTCAAATTGACCGACGAAGAACTGGCGGTTTTTGACCGTGACCATTCACCAGCCCGCGCAGCGAGTTTTGAATGATTTTGCTGGATACAAACGTTATATCCGAGCAGTTTCGAGCCGTACCCGATGAAACGGTGATTCACTGGTTGAATCGTCAACCGTTGGAAACGCTTTATCTGGCATCCATGACCGTGGCCGAGTTGAGGGCCGGTGTTGCCCTGATGCCCGTTGGCAAACGCCGCACAGTGCTTAGGGACAGCATCGAACACCAAGTGTTGCCGATATTTGCGAGCCGGGTGTTGCCGTTTGATATGGCTTGCACGCGCGCCTATGCCGATGTGCTTGCGGCCACCCGTAAGGCCGGCAGCGGCATCGAGGCGGCTGATGCCGTAATAGCGGCGATTGCCCTGGATAGCGGTTTTAGCGTGGCTACAAGGGACGTAAGCCCGTTTCTGGCGGCCGGCGTGAAAGTAATCAACCCTTGGGAAGATCAAGAGTAAAGCAGTAATCGTGCAGGTTTTGCACGACACACACGGAACCTCATCCATGATTTCAGCCAGAAGGGAGCAGCCTGGCATGGTCTGGAACCGGAGTTTGATACTTGTGTGAATGACTGCATGATCATACAATTGCAGTCATAGACAGCAATTATAGAATTTGAATTATGGCAATATTGACCGTGAGAAATGTGCCGGACGATGTGCATCGTGCTTTGCGTGTGCGGGCGGCCGAGCATGGCCGCAGCACCGAAGCCGAGGTGCGGGAGATTCTCGCGGCAGCGGTCAAGCCAGAGAAGCGTGTGCGTGTAGGGGAAGCCCTCGCCGCCATCGGCCGCAAAATCGGCCTGACCAATGAAGACTTTGCCGTCTTCGAGAGTGTGCGCGATAAGTCTCCTGCCAAACCCTCGAGTTTCGACTAAATGATCGTCCTGGATACCAATGTCGTTTCCGAGGCGATGAAACCCGAACCAGACGCGACCATAAGAGCATGGCTGAACGAGCAGGCGGCGGAAACCCTGTATCTGTCCAGCGTCACGTTGGCCGAACTGCTCTTTGGCATCCGGGCGCTGCCGGCAGGAAAGCGCAAGGACTTGCTCGACCGCGCCTTGAACGAACTGCTGGAGCTATTTAAAGGTCGGGTCTTGCCATTCGACACGGACGCAGCACGTCGCTACGCCGACTTGGCCGTGACGGCCAGGAATGCGGGGCGTGGTTTCCCGACGCCAGACGGCTACATCGCGGCTGTTGCGGCATCGCGTGGCTTCATCGTGGCATCACGCGACACATCGCCCTACGAAGCGGCCGGCGTAACTGTCCTCAACCCTTGGAAGGACGTATAGGTACAGGGACACCCTGTAAGCGCTCAAATGGCAGGAGCCGCGTAGGTCACGCGCTAAGTGTCATCCTGATAGCAGGATGTCGCTATGCCATTTTTAACATCACTCAAGAATTCCCCATGGAAATTAAAGTTAACTTTCTCGATAAGCTTCGCCTCGAAGCCAAGTTCGATGACTTCACGGTAGTGGCCGATCAGCCCGTCCGTTATAAGGGCGATGGCTCGGCGCCTGGTCCCTTCGATTATTTTCTGGCCTCATCGGCCTTGTGTGCAGCTTACTTTGTGAAGTTGTACTGTGTGACTCGCAATATTCCTACCGAAAATATCCGCCTGTCGCAGAATAATATTGTTGATCCGGAGAACCGGTATCAGCAGATTTTCAAGATTCAGGTTGAGCTGCCGGCCGATATCTCGGAAGCAGATCGCCGCGGTATTTTGCGCTCGATTGAGCGTTGTACCGTGAAAAAAGTGGTGCAGGCCGGACCGGAGTTCGTCATTGAGGAAGTGGAAAGTTTAGATGCCGATGCACAGTCGTTGCTGATGTTGAAGCCCACTGCCGGCGCCAGCACCTATATCGAGGGCAAGGATTTGCCGTTGGAGCAAACCATTGCCAATATGTCGGGCGTTTTGGCGGACTTGGGCATCAAGATTGAAATCGCGTCGTGGCGCAATATTGTTCCCAATGTGTGGTCGCTGCATATCCGCGATGCGCATTCGCCCATGTGCTATACCAATGGTAAAGGATCCACCAAAGAAAGCGCGCTGGCGTCCGCCCTCGGCGAGTACATTGAAAGGCTTAGCTGCAACCAGTTCTATACCGAAGCGTTTTGGGGCGAAGACATCGCTAATGCAGCGTTTGTGCATTACCCGAACGAGCGTTGGTTCAAGCCTGGCCCGGAGGATGCTTTGCCGGCTGAAGTTTTGGATGACTACTGTCTGGAAATTTACAATCCCGATGGTGAATTGCGTGCTTCGCATCTGGTCGATACCAACTCCGGCAATACACAGCGGGGTATTTGTTCGCTACCGTATGTGCGACAGTCAGATGGCGAGGTGGTGTATTTTCCGTCCAACCTGATCGAAAACCTTTACGCCACCAATGGCATGAGTGCCGGTAATACGCTGGTCGAAGCACAAGTGCAAAGCTTGTCGGAAATTTTGGAACGGGCGGTAAAACGCGAAATTCTGGAAGGTGAAATTGCCTTGCCTGATGTGCCGCACGAGGTGCTGGAGAAATACCCTCGCATTCTGGCCGGCATTCAGGCATTGGAAGAGCAGGGCTTTCCGGTGCTGGTGAAGGATGCGTCACTAGGGGGCGTGTACCCCGTGATGTGCGTTACCTTGATGAATCCACGCACAGGCGGTGTATTTGCTTCATTCGGTGCCAACCCAAGCTTCGAGTTGGCACTGGAACGAAGTCTGACCGAAGTGCTGCAAGGACGCAGTTTTGAAGGTCTGAACGACTTGCCTCGGCCCACCTTTGTCAGTAACGCCGTAACCGAACCATATAACTTTGTTGAACATTTCATTGATTCCAGCGGTGTGGTGTCGTGGCGTTTTTTCAGCGCCAAAGCGAATTCCGAATTCGTTGAGTGGGATTTTTCCATTCAGGGTGAAAACTCCACTGCCCAGGAAGCCGCAATGTTGTTTGGCATGCTTAAAGACATGGGCAAAGAAGTGTATATGGCGGTGTACGACCAGTTGGGTGCGATAGCCTGCCGGATTTTGGTGCCGGGTTATTCGGAAATTTACCCGGTAGATGATTTGGTCTGGGATAACACCAACACAGCGCTGTTGTTCCGCGCCGATATCTTGAACTTGCATCGTCTGGACGACGCCGGCCTGGCAGCACTGCTTGAACGGTTGGATAGCAGTGACCTGGATGAGCATACTGATATTTCCAAATTAATCGGCATCGAATTTGACGAAAATACCGACTGGGGGCAGCTGACAGTTCTCGAGTTGAAACTTCTAATTCATCTTGCTTTGCAGCAATTTGAGGCGGCGCAAGAACTGGTGGGAGCCTTCCTGCAGTACAACGACAACACGGTTGAACGTGGATTGTTTTACCAGGCCTTGAACGTGGTGCTCGAGGTGTTGCTTGATGACGACCTGGAACTGGACGACTACGTGGTCAACTTCCGCAGGATGTTTGGCAACGCCCGGATGGACGCGGTCATGGGGGTAGTGGACGGCAGCGTGCGCTTCTTTGGGCTTACGCCAACGAGTATGGAGCTGGAGGGTCTCGATAGGCACCACCGCCTGATCGACAGCTACAAAAAACTGCATAAGACGCGGGCCGCTGTGGCGACTATGGGCAGTTAGACCTGCACGCAGATCAAAGCGAATGCTTCACCATAGCCAGCCGGATATGTTCGATTGCCCGAGACGGCTCAAGATGCTTCGGGCACACTTCGGTACAATTTATGATGGTACGGCAACGAAACAACCGGTACGCATCGTTCAAGTCATCCAGCCGCTCTTCGGTGGCCTGATC
>CAZONP010000061.1:5819-11199 GCA_964581155.1 uncultured Candidimonas sp.
CATGTTGCGGCGTACCTGGAATACCGCTGTGACACTTTTTTCCATGACGACGTGTTCGGTTTTTCATAACAGGATATTCTTACCCTATAAATATCGATACGTACGGAGTACGCAATGACCGCTACAGCTACGCTATCCACCAAGTTTCAGATTTCCATTCCGAAGTCGGTACGCGAAACACAGCACTGGGAGGCCGGCCAGGAATTCGTGTTCATTCCGAAGGGCAAGGGCGTTCTAGTAATGCCTGTGCCGGAATTGAAACAGTTGGCCGGCATTGCCGGCGGTGCCCGTAAAGACGAGTTCCGCGACCGAAAGGACCGCTACTGATGACGTTGTTGGCGCGTGTGGTCGATACCTCGGCCTGGATCGAATGGCTCACGGGCAGCGCGCTTGGCACGAAGTTGGAGAAACTGTTCCCTGACCAACTTCAGTGCATCGTACCAACTATCGTGCAGCTTGAGCTAACTTGCACCGCGAGCACAAGCTCGCCACGGCCGACGCCATCGTCTATGCCACGGCACGCCATCAGGGCGCGGAGTTGCTCACCTGCGACGCGCATTTCGAGGGGTTGTCGGACGTAGCGCTGTTCGCCAAGATCGGTTGACCTGCCGTTTCGGCACTCCCTGGAACATTTCCTGCATAAGCCCGTCGCCTTCATCATTTTGCCTATATTCGCGCTGGCCAACACAGGTATTATTATCAGTACGGGCTGGGGCCAGGAACTTGGTTCTGCCAATAGCCTTGGCATACTGACGGGCCTGGTCATAGGTAAACCGTTGGGCAGGTGGTTAACGCGTCGAAAATGGCAATTCTATTGGCCTCGCTGACTGCCGGAATTCTAGGTTTTGCTTGGCTGAAAATCTTCGGAAAGCCCGTGGCCACAGATTCCGACATGGACACCATGGATTTTGAAGCTGATGTAATGACCCGATAAAGGACATCACCATGATCTCTCGTCGCGACTACTTGGCTGTATGTATGGCGGTCGGCGCAGGTACGGTATTGAAGCCGGGCATGTTATGGGCAAAGGAAGAACGGGGTGCATTGATCACCCGGCCCATCCCTTCGTCGGGCGAGCGGCTTCCGGTTGTCGGCCTGGGAAGTTCCGCCACATTTTCCCGGGCTGCCGGCGGCTCTGACGCCGAAGCCCTGGAACGCGTCTTTCGTGCATTCGTCGACCATGGCGGATCGGTCTTCGACACGGCACCCAGTTACGGTGCATCCGAAGAGGTGGCGGGAAAAATTGTCAACGACCTGGACATCACCAACAAGATATTCTGGGCGACCAAGTTGAACGTCGCCGGCTATGGCGGCGGCAAAGCGGACGTTGAACAGGCCAAGGCCCAGATAGAAGCCTCCTTCAAAGCTATCGGCAAACCCGTCATCGATCTGATCCAAGTGCACAATCTTGGCGACCTGCCGACCCAGTTGCCGCTCTTGAAGTCGCTGCGCGATGAAAAGCGCATTCGTTACATGGGCGTGACCACCACGTTTCCCCGGCAGTATGAGCAGCTGGAAAAAGTGATGCGAAGTGAACCCCTGGACTTCATTGGTGTGGATTACGCGATCGACAATCGCGTCATGGAAGAACGCATACTGCCACTGGCGGCAGACCGCAGCATTGCGGTGCTGGTTTATGCGCCGTTCGGCCGTACGCGCTTATGGAGCCTGGTAAAAGGGCACACCGTGCCCGATTGGGCGGCGGAATCAGGCATCGGCTCCTGGGGCCAGTTCTTCCTGAAGTTCGTGCTGTCGCATCCGGCGGTGACTTGCGCCACGCCAGCCACGAGCAATTCCAGGAATGTGGTGGACAATATGGGCGCTGCCTTCGGTGATCTGCCGGACGTTGCCATGCGCAATCGCATGGCCAAATACATACAGTCGCTTTGAACCAGTGTCTTTGAATCAGTGGATTTGCGCGAAGCGCTGTTCCAGGTAGGCAATGATCTGGTCCGATTCGTACATCCAGCGCGTTTCGCCTTGTTCCTCGATGCGCAAGCAGGGCACCTTGATCTTGCCGCCGCCAGCCAGCAATTCCTCCCGCCGCAGCTTGTCGTTCTTCGCATCATGCAAAGCTATCGGTATATTCAACCGGTGGATCGCACGCCGGGTCTTGACGCAAAACGGGCAGGCATGAAACTGATAAAGCGACAGCCCGGCCGCGTCTCGCGTGACGCTTGCCTGACCCTGCGGCGAACGCTGTTGTGGCCTGGGCCGCGTAATGGCGTCGCCAAGGACAATAATTTGGCCAAGACCGTTGCGCAATGCTTTAATCAACATAAGGGTGTTCTCGTAAGGCGTAAAAGAGCCGCTAAGTGTACCTGCTCGCCAAGACGACTTCCTGTTAAAGTAATTAATGGCGGCGGCAATGTGCCGTCACCAGTGACCCAATAGGAGGCGCTATGAATATCCTTATGGTACTGACGTCGCACAGCGCACTTGGCAATACCGGTCAAACCACAGGCTTTTGGCTCGAAGAGTTTGCCTCTCCGTACTACGTCTTCAAGGACGCGGGTGCGCAGATTACGCTTGCATCGCCCAACGGCGGGCAACCGCCCGTCGATCCGAAAAGCAATGCGCCCGACGCGCAAACGCCTGCCACTGAACGTTTCCAGAACGACGGGGAAGCGAAAGAAGCGTTGGCAAATACCCGCAAGTTGTCCGACATTCGCGCGGACGATTTCGATGCTGTCTTTTATCCAGGTGGGCACGGGCCCTTGTGGGATCTGGCCGAAGACAAGGCGTCAATTGCCTTGCTCGATGCCTTCGAGCAAGCCGGCAAGCCTATGGCGCTGGTATGCCACGGGCCGGCGGCGCTGCGCCGCGTGCGGGGCGCCGACAGTCAACCTCTAGTCAAAAATCGCAAGGTCACGGGATTCAGCAATAGCGAAGAATCTGCTGTCGGCCTGGATGACGTCGTGCCATTCTCTATAGAAGACGAATTCAAGAAACTGGGCGGCCATTACGAGAAGGGCCCGGACTGGACATCGTATATTGTTGTGGACGACAGGCTGGTGACCGGACAGAATCCGGCGTCCTCCGAAGCCGCTGCCCAGGCGTTGTTGAAAATCGTGGCCACGCCACAACGTTAAGGCAGGGTGCCCATCATGCTGGATATCGTCATCGAAAGCCGTCGCCACAACCTCGGGGGCTTCGAGGTGGAACGGGTATTGCCATTCCGCAAGCGACGCATGGTGGGGCCGTTCATATTTTTTGACCGTATGGGGCCGGTTGCGCTGCCTACGCCCATACCGGAAAGTACCGATGTGCGGCCGCATCCCCACATTGGCCTGTCGACCGTCACTTATTTGTTTGATGGGCAAATGACTCATCGCGACAGCCTGGGCGTAGAGCAGGTGATCTTGCCGGGAGCGCTTAACTGGATGACGGCCGGGGCGGGCATTAGTCATTCCGAACGCTTCGATGGCATGCGCCAGTCGGGCGGGCTGATGGACGGCATACAGGCATGGGTTGCCGTTCCCGAGGGCAACGAAGAAGGCGCTCCCGCTTTCGATCACTATGCGGCAGATCAGCTTCCCGAGATTCACGATACGGGAATCTTCATACGGGTAATCGCGGGAAGTGCGTTTGGCGTCAAAAGCCCCGCCAGAATACATTCGCCATTGTTTTACGTGCATGCCGAGCTGCATGCAGGCGCGCAGCTAAGCCTCCCGCAAGACTACGCCGAGCGGGCGGCCTACGTGGCGCGCGGCACGATCGAAGTCGACGGCCAGCGCTATATTGCCGGCCAGATGCTCGTCTTCACGCCGCGTAGTACCCCAGTCCTGAAAGCATGTGAAGACAGTCGCGTCATGCTGGCGGGTGGGGAACCGCTCGGTCCGCGCCATATATGGTGGAATTTCGTATCTTCGCGAAAAGAGCGCATAGAGCAGGCCAAGGCCGACTGGCTGGCGGGGCGCATACCGCTGCCGCCGCTGGATAACGCCGACTTCATTCCCTTACCGGAAGGTTCAGCGCCCGCGCCCAACCCTATGTCTTGAGGCACGCCAGCCGTTTACCGCACCGGCAAGAAATTGAAGAAGAGCAGGCCTTGCACGTAGTTGATTCCCACCCGCCGAAGGTTTTCGTCCAGCAGATTGGCGACCAGATCCAGCCGTCCTACCAATTGCCCGAATTCGCGTTCGAAACTTAGATTTACCGCTTCCGGACCGATTTCGTTGGCCAGCAATAGCGGCTTGCCGACGGCGTCGCGCCGGGTGGCCAGCAGCCACGCTGCCACTTCGATGTTGCGGGCGGCATTGTAGACATGGCGCGCGTCCAGCATGTCCGACATGTAATAACGTGTCTTGCCGTTATGTGACCGTATCATCATGTCGGCCAGTCCGAAGATCAGCGCGCCGACGCGATCCCCACGGTAATAGGGGTCCATGGCGATTGTTAGTATTTCAATATCGTGCAGGCCTTGTAATTGGGGTGGCGCCTTTCCGCTGTGTATGGCTGCCCGGCCTTGCTGGATAGCGGTATCAATGTCGGGAGCATTGGTTTTGCGCCATTCGGCGGGATTACGCCTGTATAGTTTTTCCAGTAAACGTGCGAGGCTGTCCAGGTTGTCGCGCATGGCTATGGTTACCGTGCGGTTGAAATCGGTTTGCGCCATCTGGTCGAAAGACATGTCTTCGTTGTGCGGCTGTTCGCCCACGGACGACGCGCCCGTTGCCAGACACCCTGCCAGGCAGGTGGTGACGCTCAGGATTAAATAGCCAAAGATGCGGTTTACGTGCCGGCCGGATTTATGCGATTGTTTGTCCATCTTGTAATGCGTTGCTTGCGCGGCAATAGTTGCCGGAACCGGCGCAGGTAAAGAGAGAAGAAGCCATGGCAGTCTACAACAGAAATCGGACAGGGCGGCAAATTTAGTATAATTTCGTTACACAGGCGGCAGAGGGTGTGCCCGGGCGTCGGCGGTTGTATGATCTTTACTAGCAATAGCCAAAAAAACATATTCAGGAGAGCAGGATGACAAGCATTTTCGACCAGGATCTACCTCAGGCGCCGGCAAACTACGCCCCAATATCGCCGCTTTCGTTCATCGAGCGTTCGGCCAAGGTCTATCCGCAACGCCCGGCTATTGTTCACGGCAGCGGGCCTGACTGTCTGCGTCGGACGTGGTCGGAACTGTACGGCAGGTGCCGTCAACTGGCCAGCGCCTTGCAGCAAAGCGGCATTGGCAAGGGCCACACGGTGGCGGTCATGCTTCCGAACACACCCGCCATGGTCGAAGCGCATTTTGGCGTTCCCATGGTCGGTGCAGTGCTTAATGCCATCAATACCCGTCTCGACGCGTCGACGGTTGCTTTCATGCTTGATCACGGCGAAGCCCGCACGGTTATTGTCGATACGGAATTCGCGCCGGTAATGA
>CAZONP010000062.1:0-2120 GCA_964581155.1 uncultured Candidimonas sp.
GTTAAGCTCACGGACCACCCTTATGCAAAAGCTGAATGATACAGAATAGACGACTTGGTGGCCTTATATCCGGTTGACGAATTCGCGACCGTGCTTCTACCCTGCCTTGACTCAGGCAATTTAGTCGATGCACATCCACCGGAGAATTCCATGACTCGTTTAATTTTTTTGCTGCTTCTGGCGCTTCCTGTCCCGTCTTTGGCCGAAATGTATGACGCCGAGTACCAGAAATGCAATAAGCTCACGACGGTGGGTATCGTGGACTGTGTGGGCGTCGCTACCAAGAACTGGGACCGGCGGCTGAATGACTCGTACCGGGCGCTAATGGAACGCAGCGAAGTCGAGCAGCAAGCGCCCTTGAAGGCGACACAACGGCTGTGGATTAAATACCGGGATAGCAATTGCGCATTTTACGCCTACGGTCCCGGCACCATTGCTCAGATCCACGCTGCGGAATGCATGAGGGCCATGACCAAGGCCAGAACATGCGAACTTCAAGCCGCCAATAACATGGAGGGCCAAGTGGACTCTGAATGTGGTTAAATTCGCATTGACGAATGGTTCAAGGAGATTTATCAATGGCTAGCCACATGACGACGCAACGCTACGGCCGTCCGGCCCGTTTTTTCCATTGGATAATGGCAGTGCTCATTGTCATGCAGTTCTTCAAACTTGGAGACCGAATCGACGAAGGTGAACACTGGTTGGGCCAAACCATCGTACCCTGGCATATCTCCGTCGGCAGCGTTCTTCTGGTCCTGATCATCCTGCGTCTGATCTCCACGCTAAGCTCGCGCGACCAGCGCCCTGCACATGTCGGCCCTACCGCGTTGCTCGTCAAGGGTGGGCATTGGCTGCTGTATGCCTGCATGGTAATCATGCCTATCACCGGCATGTTGACCATGCTTGGAAACGGCTATGGGCTGAACGTGTTTGGTGTCCAGTTGGCGACTAAAACCGAAGTCGAAACGGAATGGATGGCCACTCTGGGTAGTGTCCATTCGCCTATTGCCTGGTTGTTCGTCGTCTTGGTCGTCGGCCATATTATCGCGGCGTTCTACCACCACTTCGTAAAGAAAGACGACACCATGCGGCGCATGGTGGGGTGACCCGGCCGGGTTAGGCGGTATCTTCCCCTGGTTGGGCAAGTTCGGCCACCTCGGCGGGCGTCAGGTATCGCGATTCCCCAGGTTGCAAGTCGGCATCCAGCGAAACCGGCCCTATACGCTCGCGGTGCAGCGCAACAACAAGATTGCCCAACGACGCGAACATGCGCCTGACCTGATGGTATTTGCCCTCCTGGATGGTCAGGCGCGCACAGCGCTCATCGACTCGCTCAAGCACCGCCGGCAGCGTCGGCTTGTCTTCACCCTCCAGCAGGATTCCAGCCGCGAACATGGCTTCGGCATTTTCAGGAAGGGGTTCGGCCAAAGTTGCAAGATAAACCTTGTCGCAGCGGTGGCGCGGCGAGATGATGCGATGCGTCCACTGTCCATCGTCGGTGATCAGGATAAGTCCTGTGGTGTCTACATCCAGCCGGCCTACCGTATGCAGCCGATCCCGTTTATCGACATCGAGCAGGCTCATGACGGGTGGGTACTGGCTGTTGCGTATAGTGCATTCATAACCTGCGGGCTTGTTCAGCATCAGGTAGCGCAGCCCGATAATGGCAAGCACGTCGTCATCCCACTTTACCTCGTCGCCGTCCCGCACTACGTGCGTGCCGCGCTTGATCACTTCACCATTGACAGTGACTTCGCCGCTTAACAGGGCCGACCGTGCCTGCGAGCGCGTCAGGTCGGTGCTTTCACAAAGGTACTTGTCCAGGCGCATTCGGTTTCCACATAATTTTTACTCGACGTAATATACCCGAGAGCCAGCCGCAGGGTTTCCGCTGCATCAACCCATCCCAATGCGCTTGGCCCCTTCCCGAAACAAGGCGGCCGCCTCCTCGGAGAGCCGGAACGCCGCCAGGAAGTCACTAACGCAATAGGACGGAAGCGTCTTGTGGATCAGGGCCAAAAGGCCTCGCGCCTCTTTCTGCCTGCCGGCTAATGCCAGACACTGGGCCGCAATCGCCAGAATGTGCGCATGGGCGTTGGGACGCGCCGCCGCCTTGG
>CAZONP010000062.1:2220-11127 GCA_964581155.1 uncultured Candidimonas sp.
GCGTGGTCGATTTCGGGCTCGTGTTCGCCCCAGCCTTGAAATGCCTTCTGCCAATGGGTAAAAGACAAGCCGGCATAGGCACGCGAAAATGTCGGGTCAAGCCGCACCGCCATCGCGAAAAAATGACGTGCCAGTTCATTGTCCGCCTGGTTGAATCGATACATGTGCCAGAGGCCACGATGATGCGCTTCCCATGCATCCAGACTATTCGGCGGCTTGAGGATGGCCCGGTTGCGTTCGGCGACCTCGATCTCGATCTCGACCGACGCAACAATCTGGTTGCCAATCTCGTCTAACGTCAGAAACGTGTCGTCCAGACGGCGATCGAACACATCCGCCCACACGATGCGCGCAGTCCGTGACTCGACCAGTTCCACATCCACCGTAAGATGCTTCGCCTGCCGGCGCAGCGATCCACTGACCACATAGTCCACGTTAAGCGTGCGGCCCGCCTCCTCGGGACCCACATTGCGCTGATCAAGGGCAAAGACAGTGCCTTGGGCAATCACGAACAGGCTGCGCAGTTTCGCCAGCCGCGTGATGATGTCGTGGGCAAGGCCATCGGCCAAGCCGCCGCGCGCACCGCTATGGGATGATCTGTCGGCAAAAGGCATGACTGCAATCGACGCGCGGCGTGCCGCCGCTACGGGCGGCTCTGGCGGACTCACTGCCACGGGTCGCTCAGACAGGCTGACCGGCCGCGCCCTTGCATCCCGCCAGGCATCCCTCAAGCCACGCCATTCCAGCCCCTCGGCCTCGAAAAGACGCTTGCTTGCCGCCAGATGTTCCTCTCCTTCACGTAAGTGTCCGCGCTGCGCAAGCCCCTGCAAAATCAGTTCATGCGCACGTTGGTCGAACGGAGCGAGCCGCAGCCAATTATCCAGGCAAGCGTAGCGCGCCTCGGAATCGGGCGGCAGGCCCGCCGCCAGGCGCTCCAGGACGGCGACATGGGACGCGCGCCATGCCCGACGCTGCGCGTTCAGCCAGTTGTCGAACAGTGGGCTGCGGTCGATCTGCAGTCCATCCAGAAAATCCCCTGTAAACAGCGCCAAAAGGGTTTCTAGCTGGCTGATGTTCAGTTTGTCGATACCGGGCCGTAAGGCCTGCCCGATGTCGATGGCATCGACGCGACAGTCCGCAAGGTCAAGCCAGACAGTGTCTTGGGCCGTCCTGATCCGCCGGCGGTCGGGCTCGTCCAGCACGGCTCGCGCCTTGCTCAGGCACCAGCGCAACTCGCCGCGCGGATCATTCGGTATGTCCCATAGAAGTTCACTCAGGTGCTCGCGCGTCAGCGCATGCGGCGAGAGCGCCAGATACGCGATAAGCGCACGCAGCTTTCGGGATGCCGGCAACGCCAGTGAAGCACCCTCGCGGCTGATCGAAAACGGACCCAGCAGGCGCAGGTGGATTGCCTTTTGCGGCCCGCAGTCCGATTGATCAGATTCCACGGAAAATCCCATAGCCGCTACCACGCTTGCCTCCACGGTGGGCACGTAATCTGAGCACCAAGGATACAACGCAGTCACTTTCCCCTGGTGTCAATCGTGAATCCTTGGCTTGACGGCGATACGCGCCGTCACTCTCACACCCTTGTATTGGAGATAGGAAATGTCCACATCCACTGTAATGTCGCCTTCCACCGCCACCCAGACTCAGGCGCCCGCACAGCCCGACCTTGCCGCCTTGAAGGCGCGCCAACAAGGCACATGGTCTTCCGGCGACTACGCTATTGTCGGAACAACGCTGCAAATCGTAGGTGAGCAATTGTGCGAGGCCCTTGACCTGCGCAGCGGGCAGAAAGTGCTTGATGTCGCGGCCGGCAACGGGAACGCCTCGCTGGCTGCCGCACGCCGCTGGTGCGACGTGGTCGCAACCGACTACGTGCCGGCGCTGCTCGGACGTGCCCGGGAACGGGCCGCCGCCGAGCACTTGGAAATAGAGTTCCGTGAGGCCGACGCCGAAGCCCTGCCGTTTCCAAATGCGAGCTTCGACGCCGTCGTATCCACATTCGGCGTGATGTTCACGCCGGACCAGGACATGGCGGCAGCCGAACTTGCGCGCGTGTGCCGCCCGGGCGGCAAGATTGGTCTGGCCAACTGGACGCCCGAAGGTTTCATCGGCCAAATCTTCAAGACGATAGGCAAGCACTTGCCGCCGCCCGCCGGTGTCAAGTCGCCCGCCCTGTGGGGCACGCGCGCGCGCATTCATGAACTCTTCGAAGCCCAGGCTTCGTCGATTGCCATCGAGTCTCGCCATTTTGTCTTCCGCTATAAGTCGCCAGAGCACTGGCTACAGACCTTCAAGACGTACTACGGTCCGATGCTGAAGGCATTTGCCGCCCTTGAACCTGCGGCGCAAGCCGTCCTTGAGGAGGACATCAAGGCGCAAATCAAGGCCTTCAACCGGTCCGGCGATACCAGCGTAGTGGTGCCCGGCGAGTATCTTGAGATCGTGATTACGCGCCGATAATCGGGCCCGGGCCGCCCCCGTGCATGCCAACACTGGAATGGGTCCATATGCAGAATAATACGCGGCGTATGGACCCGACTCTCTGCGAATTCGTGAACAAAAATTTCCTTGTCGCGGTTGTGCCGCGCCGATTTCGGCTAAGCTTTCAAAAAATGGTCAACCCGGGAAGCGCGCATGGACACACTTGAATTAGCCATTCCGCCCCCAGTAGTCATGCTCGTGATCGGCTTAATCATGTGGCTGCTGGCGTTCTTTTTCCCGCAATTGGGCATGCCGCTGATCGGTAGCAAGACAATCGCTGCCCTGATTGCGTTGCTTGGCGCCAGTATCAGCATGGCGGGCGTCATTACGTTCAAACGCGCGCGAACCACTGTCGATCCGAGAAAACCGGCCGATGCGTCGGTGCTGGTCACTTCCGGAATCTATCGCGTCAGCCGTAATCCAATGTATCTGGGAGTTCTGTTTGTGCTGATCGGCTGGGCTCTATTTCTTGGAAGCGCCCTGGCGCTGATATGTGCATTCCTTTTTGTACCGTACATCACCCGATACCAGATCCGGCCCGAAGAACGGGTTCTCCAGGCCAGGTTCGGTGACGCATTCGCGTCCTATACGAAAAGAGTCCGGCGCTGGATCTAGCCGCCGGCTTGCCGCTACAGCAGTTCTTTGCGCAATGCCGCCGCACTCTTGGGCGACAGCAGCCCAGGCGCGATGTCGAACACGGTGCGCGCTCCCGCTTGCCCCATCTGCTTGAGCCTATGCGCCGCGCGGGCGTAGGCAACGAGCACGCTGGAGGTGAAGCCCGGATTGCTTTCAAGCGCGAGCGAATATTCCACCACCTGCTTTTCGCCGGTGGCCGTCGTACCACTGCGTATGACGAAACCCCCGTGCGGCATGGCGGCATGCTCATCACGCAACGCTTCGGCCGAAATAAACTGAACGGTAGTGTCGTAGTCGGCGAAGTAGTCCGGCATCGTCACGATTGCCTGCCTGACTTGTTCGGCATCGGCGCCCTCATCCAGCACGACGAAGCATTCGCGCGTATGCTTCTGCCGCGTCGAAAGCTGCGGTTCAAGGCCACGGCGCACCTGGTCCATGGCGTCGGGCACGGGCACCGTGTACTGCACCGCGCCACGAACGCCAGGTACGCGGCGCACCGCGTCGGAGTGCCCCTGGCTTAAACCCTTGCCCCAAAACGTATAGGTGTCCCCGTCGGGAAGAACCGCCTCGCCGTAAAGACGATTCAGAGAGAACAGACCTGGATCCCAGCCCACGGAAATAATGGCGATGTTGCCGCCTGCCCGCGCGGGCGTGTCCACGGCATTGAAGTATTCCGGGATTCGGGCGTGCGTATCGTAACTGTCCACCGTATTGAACATGGCGGCCAGTGCGGGCCCTTGTGCAGGCAGGTCATTCTTGGATCCGCCACACAATATCAGGACATCGATCTCGTCACGATGATCCGCGATATCGTCCAACCGATGCACGGGCACGCCGGTGGTCAAAAGCGTCAAGTCCTGCGGCTCGCGGCGAGTAAATACGCCGGTAAGCATCATGTCGCCGGCTCTTTCCACGGCCATTTCGGCACCGCGCCCCAGGTTGCCATACCCTGCGATTGCTATCCGTATTTTTTCTGTCATTGGTTCCCACTTGCTCCAGATCAGATGATGAAAACGGCGCGTGGGTATGGAAAACTTCTGTCCGCCAGGCACGACCGCTTGCAGAAAGGAAGTGTAAGCGAAACGGGAACGGGCACGCTGAAAAGAGGGGCTAATCCAGCTCGTATTTCGGCGACCTTGGACCATGCAGCAGGCCGCCTGGCCGGCCAGCGGACAATAGCTGTTGGTTCGTGATTGCAGCGACGTGGAAACTGCGATCAGTCAAGGTATTGGCAATTTGACTAACCACGGCGGATACCAGCATGCCGATCAAGCCACCGCTGCTTCCGCTGGTTTCAGCGGCAATAGCTTTTCCTTCCCACAGCTTTACACCCGAGCGCAGGTCAAGCAATACAGCTTCCACTTCGACTGTAACGGAACTGGAAAAAACCGCGTAAGACGATCCGTACGTCTTCACATCCATATAAAGTGCCGTATCCGCGCCAAAAATCTCGTGCAGCTTGGCTGGCGGCAAAGCATGGATATCGCCGGCGGCCGCAAGCCCATTTTCCTTGAAGGTTTCATCCACCAACGCCACTGGAAAAACGTAATAACCGGATTCGGCCAACGGCCGCGTGGCCTGGGCCAGCACGGCGCTTGGCGCGGAAACTTCAAGCGAACTGTTGATGGGAGGCAAAACCAGTATGGATGTCGGCTTGCTCTCGCGAAATGCGCTGTAATCCACATTTATAGGCGCGGCACAACCGGCCAATGCCCCAATTAATGAGATGACGCCGCATATTCTCCATGGCTTGAACGGCATCATGCACCCTCCTTCTGTTCGGTCGCCATGCGCAGCAAGAAGTCCATATAGTGCGCCGATTCAGGGAACGTTAGTTTTTCGGTTTGCAGTTCCTGAAACGCCTTGGCGTCATCACCCTTCTTCAGGTAAAGCAAGCCAAGATGTCCATGGAAACCCGGTGGAAGAGCCTGGCTCTTGGCCCGGGCTGTTTCAATGTTCTTTTCCAATTCAGCGATTTGCGCGTCGTAATCGCCCACTGGTTCGCTAAGGTAGGCGTAGACGCCTGGTTGATAGGCATCCCAACTGTAAAGCGGTTGCTGCATTGGTGTGCAAGCGGCAGTAAAAACCAAAAAAGCACACACCAATAATCCGCGCCCTGCGCGACCCAATGAAGAATTTGGCATCTTTAGTCCTATAACCGGGAAGGTTGCCAAGCCCCACGCTCGATGCCTTCAACGAGCCGGTTTACGGCTTCGCGAATGGCCAAGTCCAGAACCTTGCCGTTGAGTGTGGAGTCATATCCCGATGCACTGCCAAAGCCGACGACTTCACGACTGGAAAGGCTGTATTCGCCTGCGCCCGAAGTGGAATAAACGACTTCAGAGGTCTGCGCATCGACGATGTTCAAATCCACTTTGGCATAGGCCACCTGATCCTTGCCGCGCCCCAGAATTCCGAATAACTGGCGGTCACCGGTTTCTTTGCGTCCAAAGGCCGTGACGTCGCCCGTAACTACATACTGGGCGCCCGTTATTGTTGTGGCGGTTTTCTTGAATGCGGCTTCCTGAGCAATCTCGGACAAATTCTCCCGGTCCATCACGCGGAAGCGGCCCGTTTGCTGCAAATGACTGAGGAGTACCGTTTTGGCTTGGCCGCCCAACCGGTCTACGCCATCGGAAAAAATGCCGCGCAAATAACTGGACCGATTATCGAACTTCCCCACCGATATCGGGCTTCGCGCACCCTGATAAGGCGTTCCGGCGGAGGCAACCGTTGCCACGGCCAATGAACGGGAGTTCTCGATCGATGCGCACCCTGCCAAAGTGATGGAGAGGACGGCGATAGCTGCTAACTTGACTGCGGTACCCATAAGACCCCTGCTCGGTTGGCGCCAACTCACCACCTCAAGGCGGAAGGATTAACGTCATTAATTGAATCTTTATTTTACACATAGATACGATGGCCCACTTCGCCGGCCGGTCCCGCCGCCTGTCACATGGTCGTAATGTTGACTGGCTAGTATGAAATCGTTTTCATACACCGGACAAGCAGCGTGACCATCCGCAGCAAACCTATCGGACCCATTTCCATCCTGGATATTGCCGAGCGTGCCAACGTATCGCCGGCGACGGTCTCCCGTACGTTCAACCGCCCGGCCGATGTCAGCAAAGCCACGCGGGAACGCGTGCATGGTATTTCGCGGGAACTGGGATATCGGCCGAACGCTTCGGCAAGAACCTTGCGCACGCAGCGCAGCCGGGTGCTTGGGGTAATACTGCCCACCCTGGACAACCCTGTATTCGCCGAGTGCCTTCAGGGCATTGCGCAGGCCACGGCCACGCTCGGATTCTCCATCATGCCGGCAACGACGGACTATCAAGTTGAGGTGGAACTGGAGGCCGTCGCGAATCTGCTGTCGCTCGGCGTGGACGGAACGATCCTCGTGGTATCCGACGCGGCAACATCACGCGCGCTTGAACTGCTGGCGCAACGCCACAGCCCCTACGTGCTCGCCTACAACCGACACCCGGCCCACCCCTGCGTATCGGTGGCGAACGACACCGCCCTGGATGAGCTGGTTCAAAAATTGGCGCGGTTGGGGCATCGGCGCATCGCAATGGTATGCGGTCAGCTTAAGGCCTCCGACCGCGCCCAACAGCGTCACGCGGGTTTCATGGCAGGCATGCGCAGGGCGGGACTGACTCCCGCACCGCTCGTAGAGGTGCCCTTCGTCGAAACCGCCATCGACGACATTGCGCGCGTGCTTCTGGGCCCATCGCGCCCGACCGCACTGGTGTGTTCCAACGATTTGATCGCAATCCGCGCGTTGCGCGCGGCTCATGTGTGCAGGCTGCGGGTCCCGAACGACTTGAGCATCACTGGCTTTGACGGCATACGCACAGGCCGGGACCTGACACCGGCGCTAAGCACCATCGTGCAACCAAATAACGACATCGGGCGGCACAGCGTGGAATTGCTCGTGCGAGCATTGCACGAAGGACGTCCGCCCAATGCCGCCGAAAGCATCAGCCTTAGCCACCATTTTTTCAGGGGCGAATCGTGTGCGCACGCCCCCGCGAATGACTGCGCCACATCTTGATTACCTTCACCATTTCCCCTTTTTTCCCAATGCACGGAGATCAACATGCCCCACCTCTTAAAGCGATATGCACGCGCCGGTCTGTTTGCCCTTGGTTTGGCAGCCGCCGGCAGTGTTTCGGCCCAAACCGCGATCTGTTACAACTGCCCCACGGAATGGGCCGATTGGGGCGCCCAACTGCAGGCCATCAAGCAGCATACTGGCGTTTCCATTCCGCCAGACAACAAGAATTCCGGCCAATCGTTGGCACAGCTTGTTGCCGAGCAGTCGAACCCAGTGGCCGACATCACCTATATGGGGATTTCGTTCGCCATTCAGGCGCATGAAAAAGGTGTGGTTGCGCCATATAAGCCTGCACATTGGGAAGACATCCCCGACGACCTTAAAGATCCCGCCGGGCACTGGTTCACTACGCATTCCGGCACGATGGGATTCATGGTGAATGTGGATGCGCTGGATGGCAAACCCGTGCCGCGCACTTGGGCAGACCTGCTCAAACCCGAATACAAAGGGCTTGTCGGCTACTTGGACCCCTCATCCGCCTTTGTGGGCTATGTCGGCGCCGTCGCTGTCAACCAGGCGCTGGGCGGCACACTGGATGACTTCACCCCGGGTATTGACTACTTCAAAGCCCTTCAGGCGAACAGCCCCATCGTGCCCAAGCAGACATCGTACGCGCGGCTTCTCTCCGGTGAAATCGGCATCTTGCTGGACTACGACTTCAACGCCTACCGCGCCAAGCACAAGGACAACGCTAACGTCGAGTTTGTGATACCGGGTGAAGGTACAGTTGCCGTGCCGTATGTGATGAGCCTCGTGGCCAATGCGCCTCACGCGGACAATGGCCGAAAGGCGCTGGATTTCGTGATGTCGGATGAAGGACAGGCAATCTGGGCGCGCGCCTTCCTGCGTCCGGTACGTGCGCAGGCAATGCCCAGCGATGTGGAAGCCTTGTTCCTGCCTGCCTCCGATTATGCGCGCGTCAAGGCCGTGGACTACGGCAAGATGGCTCAGGTGCAGCGCAACTTTTCCGACCGTTACCTGAAAGAAGTTCGCTAATCCATTCGTCAACACGAGCACTGAACCATGTCCAGCATAACGTCACTTGATGACCACCGCCGCTATCTGCTTGTTGCATGCACGGCACCTGCCGCGGCGTTCTTCGTGGCGTTCTGGTTGCTGCCGGTCGCGCGCCTCGTCGCGCTGCCGGCAGACCAAGGCTGGGCCACCTACTTCGTGGTCCTGACAGATTCTCGTTATCTCGAAAGCTTGATGAATACGCTGCTGCTGTCGCTTGCGGTCACCCTGGTGACGCTGGTGGCGGGAGCCGCCGTCGGAATCTACCTTGCCCGGCACCGCTTTCCCGGTCGCAAGGCCCTCTTGTCGCTACTGACGATTCCGTTGGCGTTCCCTGGCGTCATCATTGGTTTCTTCGTCATTCTCCTGGGCGGGCGTCAGGGTTGGGTTGCCCAGTTGACCAGCACGCTGGGCATGGGCCGCGTCACCTTTGCCTACGGCCTTTTGGGACTATTCCTGGCCTACCTGTACTTTTCGCTACCGCGCGCCATTGCGTCGTACACCGCCGCAGCCAGTGCCATGGACATGCAATTGGAAGAAGCAGCACGCATCATGGGTGCATCGCGTTGGGCCATTACCCGCGATGTATGGATACCCCAATTGGCGCCTACCACCGTCGCGTGCGGCGCCATCGTGTTCGCCAC
>CAZONP010000063.1:0-10946 GCA_964581155.1 uncultured Candidimonas sp.
CGCGCCGAGGGCGCGGAGCTGTTCGAAGCGGTCACCGAAGCCAGCGTCCTGCGCTTGCGGCCCATACTGATGACCACAGGCGCCATGGTGCTTGGCGTCCTGCCACTGGCCTACGCAAGCGGCGCCGGCGCCGAGTCGCGCCAGCAGATAGGCTGGGTCCTGGTGGGCGGGCTGAGCCTGGGTACACTGTTGACATTATTTGTGGTGCCGGTGGCCTACACCCTTATTGCCGCCAAGGGCAGGGTTCGCGCCAAAAGCTAGGCATACACCTTACATTGCAGGAAAGAAGGCAGAACTATGCGTCAAATTATGCTCGATACGGAAACCACAGGGCTGGATCCAGCCCGCGGTCACCGTATTGTTGAACTTGCTTGCGTTGAAATGGTTAACCGCATCGCAACCGGCAACAGCTTGCACATCTATTTGAATCCGGATCGCGACAGCGACCCCGAGGCACTGGCCATACACGGCCTGACGACCGAATTCCTGTCCGCCCATCCGCGTTTTGAAGACGTCGCCCAGCACTTGGTGGACTTCGTTAAAGACGCGGAAGTCATCATTCACAACGCGGCGTTCGACACCAAGTTTCTTAACGCCGAGCTGTCCCGTGCAGGCAAGCCGGCATTCGATCAGCTATGCGCCAAGGTGACCGATTCCCTACTGTATGCGCGCGAGCTGCATCCGGGCAAGCGAAATTCGCTGGATGCGCTGTGCGAGCGCTACGGCATCTCCAACGCCCATCGTACCTTCCACGGCGCCTTGCTGGACTCGGAGCTGCTGGCCGATGTGTGGCTGGCCATGACGCGCGGCCAGGATGCGTTGTTGATGGATTTTGTCGAGGACGGGACTACGGACGGAAACGGCATGCGTATTGAAAAGTTCGACGCGTCGGTACTGAAAGTGGTGCTGGCCAGCGAGGCGGAAACGCAGGCGCATGGGGCTTATTTGGAAACCCTGGATAAGACGGCGGGGAAACCTTGCGTATGGCGAAGTGTGGAGGCGTAAGTTTGGTGTACAATTGCTGCCTTCGCAGTCGGTCAGTGCGCGGCCTGTTTTACGGGGTCCGCTGCCAACTTCGGGCGGTTAACTCAGTGGTAGAGTGCCACCTTCACACGGTGGAAGTCACAAGTTCGAACCTTGTACCGCCCACCAAAATTCCCCTTTTATGATGAAGAGCCGCCTGTGCCGTAAAGCATAAAGTGGCCAAATGTCGCCTTTATGCTTTATTTCCCGTTTGGCCACATTATGCTTTATTGCGGTTGGCGTGCTAGGCTAGACCGTTTGTCCGTAAAATAAGCTAGATTATAGGTTTTTATTGTTAGGGAACACCAGGCAAACACGCACAAAAAAAGAGACCCATAACGGTCTCTTTTTTGTTGATGGTTTGGTTATACGGGAAGTTTGTCTGAAATGGGCAGGTACCGAGTATGGTCAAGTGGACTGCCCAGGAATTTACGACACTTGCCAGCCTCACGCTGCGGCCTGTTCAAAGGCCTCGAGGCTAACACCGCCCAAGTGGCTGTGACGGCGGTTACGGTTGTAGAAGACTTTAATGTAGTCGAAGACATCGGCGCGGGCCATATCGCGGGTCTTGTAGACCCGTTTACGAATCCGCTCTTTTTTCAAGCTACTAAAAAAAGACTCTGCCACGGCATTATCCCAGCAATTGCCGCGTCGGCTCATGCTGGGCTGTAAGTGATGGGCCTGGCAGAATCGTTTCCAGTCATCACTGCCAATACGTCTCTATCCGCTATACAGAGCGACTCGCCGAGGCCGGCATTGAGCCCTCAGTCGGTAGTCGTGGAGACAGCTACGACAACGCCTTGGCGGAAACCATTAACGGCTTATACAAGGCCGAGGTGATTCACCGTAGAGGGCCCTGGAAAACCAAAGCGTCGGTCGAACTGGCCACGCTGGAATGGGTATCGTGGTTCAACCATCACCGCCTGTTGGCGCCCATCGGGTATATTCCACCAGCGGAAGCCGAAGAAAATTATTATCGCCAACTGACTGAAAAGGTCGTCGTCGAGGTCTAGCTTAAACAAACCAGCCATTGCCGACGCCTTCGGCATTTCCTTAACCACGGTCGCCTTTCATAAGCGCAATATCTTTCAAAAGACCCATACCAATCGCCAGGCGGACCTGATCGCGCTGCTGTTGACCTTGCCGGCGTCCCTTGATCCCGGATAGCGGGACGCAACCCCGTCCATTAGTACGGTTTCTTTTGACTCGACTTCCGTTAGCATGGCTGCCATTAGTCGTTTGATAGCCACCGGTTGTTGCGAAAGGGATCGGGAAAACGTATGTGGGATTTCAGTATCGGGCGTTCCTTGGCACTAATGGCTCAGACCATGCCATTTATCGTGTTGCGCTGCGCGGTGTACTTCGGCATTGTGCTTGCCTATATCGTTGTGACGGGTATAGGTTCCGGCATAGGTTGGGGTATAGGCGGACTGGGCGACGAAGGGTTTCAGGCAAGCGCCGCATTTTGGGGTGGAGCCGCAGGTTTCGGCATTACGGCCGCAGCAATGTATTTCCTCAGGGAGTACATACTGTTTATGGTCAAGGCCGGTCATATTGCGGTAATGGTGCAATTACTTGATGGCAAGCCCATGCCAGGTGGCAAATCTCAGATCGAATACGCCGGCTCAGTAGTCAAAAGTCGTTTTGCGCAAGCCAATGTATTGTTTGTCCTCGACCAGCTCGCCAAGGGGGTTATCACGGCCATCACGGGCCTGATGCAAGGCATAGGTAGCCTACTTCCCATTCCAGGCCTGCAGCAGGTGGCAGGCCTTATACGTGTCTTTCTTCGCATGTCTGTCGGGCTCGTCGATGAAGTCATTCTTGCGTATGCAATACGGACAGAAAGTCAGAACCCCTGGAGTTCCGCGCGAACCGCCTTGGTGTTGTATGGGCAGAATGCATCCAATCTGCTTAAGAATGCGGCCTGGCTTACGCTGTTCGTATACGGTGTAACGCTGATAGTGTTCCTGGTTTTTCTGGCACCCGCGACCGCCCTCGCGTATGTCATGCCGGGGGCCTGGTCTGCGGGCGGAGTCGTTTTTGCATTGCTGTTCGCTTGGTCGATCAAGGCAGCTGTGATCGAGCCGTTCGCGATTGCTTGTCTGCTGCAGGCATACTTTCAGACCATCGAAGGCCAAAGTCCCGACCCTGCCTGGGAGGCTCGTTTGGATGGCGTCTCTCGCAAGTTCAGTCAGTTGAAAGATAGGGCGACAAGTTGGGTCGGAAGCGTATCTCCAATTCCGGATGTCCCTGCAAATGGAGGTAGCCAGCCATGAGTCTACGTACTTTGCTTTGTGTCGCAGCCTTAGCGTCGACATTTACTCAGCCGGTTGCGGCCAACCCATATCAGCAAGCGCTGGCAGAGCTTGACGACAGCGCCGTGCGATTTGTCCAGGCGCCCGGTCGCACAGTGGTCGAGCCTAAGGCGCTGACCGGCGATCAGTACTATTCAAGAAGCAAGTTTCTCGGTGTTCAAAGAGCCCAACAGACAATAAATGTGCCGGATTCCGATCTGAACCCGCTCACTCGGGCGATACTGCTGCTTGAAGCCAAAGAGGGGCAACTGCCTCATGTACGTTATCACGTCACCTATAGTATGCACGGCTCCACCGAGGTTCCCGAGGCGCAGTTGGACCATGTGGAAATCACGCGCTATAACCTCGGGCCAACGCGTCGCAACGACTTGCTGACCTCCGTGCCTGATGCGCAGGTGGCCGACGTCGCGCAGTTCGGTGTGGGCCCTCATGTCAGCTGGCGATTCGTGATGGCGCCGGTTATGGGCATGCGTGCGGACCTCATGCACGCAAGTCGAAAAGAAATCCCAGATGTGCAGGCGCAGGCAGATAATTGCTTGGGTGAGCCTTGCCTTTCGCTGGCCGACCCAGCTGGGCCAAAGTTGACCTGGGAGTCGGTTCCGGCACAGCAGATGGCTCAACCGGCTTATGTCGGGAAAAGCGTATCGGGGGTCGCAGAGCCGGCTCGGGCAATACAAGAGCTATGGGCAAGCATGTCAGTCGATGGTATGGATGCCTTGCCGTACAGCGCAGATAAACCTCAGTTTATTTTTGTCGTTTCCAAGGATGTCGCAGGCCAGGAAGCAGCGATCTCTGGTTTGGCCAGGCAAGCTCAGGTCATGGACCCCACAATTTCCGAGATTTGGACCCAGCGCAACGAGGTGGCGCAAGTTCCTGCAGAGTTTTCCAGAACGCACGTACCTAGGCGTTAATCCTTTTTGGTGAGTATTATGAAGAAACTATGGATGGCCGGCATGGTTGGCCTTATGCTGTTTTCTTCTGTCGCTTCGGCGCAGAAGCTACCGGTGTACGAAACCACCGGCACGATAGCGCTGACCCTGGATGGTAAACAGTCAACCTTCCACACAACCTCTAATACGGTGCCTGGTGAGCCAGGCCGATTGGTGCACACGGCGCGCTGGAAAGTGTTCCCACCGATGATGATGGGTGGCATAAACATGGCGCCGCCGGGAGTATTCGTTTCAATGTCGGCCAGACCGACCGTCGAGCCCGCACACGAACTGCCAGAGCTGAAAATTACCTTCTCGGTGGATCCGGCCAACTACACGCTGTTGGAATTGGCTCCCATCGAGGTGATTTATACCGTCCAAGACGGACCCTTGGCAGGGAAATACCAATATGCTGCAGGTTCCCTGAACATAGAATCGGTTACGCAAGTGGGGCCGGACGTACTGAAGATCGTGGGCAGTGCCGCGGGCACATTGGCCCGCGGGCGCGGCGGCAAGAAGAACGCCGGACCGACATTAAACTATGAAGCCACTTTCACTGTTCATGCGCATCACCAGTAATACCGGGGCCTCAAGGTCGGCCCGCCTCTTGTGTATAGGTTTGACGGCCTTACTGATGGCGGGTTGCGCGAGCATGTCCGAAAAAGAATGCCTGAGCGCAAATTGGGCCGATCAGGGCTATCGAGACGGACGTGCCGGCCAGCCACTGGCCCGTCTGGAAGAACACCGCGAGGCCTGCGCCAAAGTAGGGGTTATTCCCGACGTAAAACAATATCATGCAGGACGCGACAGAGGCGTGCTCGAATATTGCACGCCGGCCAGTGCCGTGCGCGAGGGTCGCTTGGGACGAAGCTATCGCAACGCGTGTCCGATGCGGCTTGAGGGTGTGTTCCTGGAGTATCACGACTTAGGATATCGGGCATACCAGGCGGAGCAACGGGTGGAATCTCTCGATCGTGAGATGCAGCGTACACAGCGCAGCTTGGATAAAGAGAAAAGTGAACGCAAGCGACGCGAACTGCGAAATGAACTAAGAGATCTGGATCGTCGCCTGTATCGTGCTCGCATGGAACTGCGCGATGAAGAGAGACGACTGCACTTCTAGATGGGCGCTTCATTAAAGTGCCGGCCGGGAACACCTTCTTTTGGACATATCACAATGCGTTATCTTTGCTCGTTAGCCATTCTCGTTCTTGGCATGGGCGGCCAGGCACATGCCGGCTGGCCCACCACCACATGGGTCATAGTTGAAGAGGAAGGCAAAGGCGAACCTCAAGGTGAGCGTGCGCTTATTGCAAAAAAAATGCTCGATCATGGCAGCGTTTGGTTTCCGTCTATGTCCTTCAACGCGCCGAAACAGGTCAGGGAACTCAAGGTCTTCGGTCGTCGTTACGTGGCCCGATTGAAGCAAAATGTGACAGATGAAGTATCGTCTCATGGCTCGACAGCCTTTTTTGGCAATATGTATTTGTCGTCATACCCTGGCTTCATGGACCCCAAAAAAAATGAAGTCGACAGGTTATTGCAGGCAGCTTCCATTCACGAACTATTCCACGGTTGCTTAGCCTGCTGGCGCAGAGTTGTTGCGATCTGACTTAGTGTCGATGCCATGATTCGTCCATTAAAGTAGGATTCATGCTAATAGATCCTACTTTAATGGACAAAAACGAGCAACGGTTGCGATACCCTGTCCTTGCGATACAGCCTGAAAGTCGAAAATAGCCTCTATTTTCGATGTATGTTTTTTGGCCAGTTTATGCTTTATTTCTGGTCAATTTATGCTTAACGGCACAAGCTGGTTGTTTATTGTACTTTGCCTTGGGTGCTCAGTACGCAACGGGCTGATACGGCGAGGCTTATACGCGGCGTTATTTGCCAAACAGCGACGCGCCCGGCAATAAGCGTTCGACCCCGGGGGTATGGAGTGCCTCGCCGACGTGTTCTCCGCGGCTCATGAAATCGACCAAGCTGTTATCTCCTGTTGTGTGCGCAGAGGTGATGTTGAAGAAGCCGGTCACGTCAGCAAAGTCTCTGTCTCTATCGTATTCCGCGCCCCGGTACATCCGCATCGTGACTGCGCCGGATACGTGTTCGTGTTGGGCACGTTCCAAGGAAAGCTCGCTTAGTTTGCAGCCTCTTTCGCTGTTATTGCATTCGCTCCATTGCAGGTCAGGTATCTCCACCTGTTCCATTTGTGATCTCAAGTTCTGAAGCATCGTGTGAAATTCACTGCCTTCCGCTCCGAGGTTTGGGTCTGACAGGTCGGTTTTGGAAAAATCAACGGCCAAGGCACGATTCTGAATGTCCGCCCTTGCACGATTCACCGAGGCCGAGTGAATCGCGAGGCTGAAATTTGGCCCCCGGATGACGCCGGTTGCTGCTTGCCGCCCGTCTTGCGTGGCTGTCAGCACAACATTGCACGGCCCTTCGGCGTTCGTGCCATACAACCTGATAAGCAGCGTGGTTTCGTTCTTACGGCGGCTCTCGTTTGCGGCCTGTTGTATCTCGCTTTGGGCGCCCGAGGCTTCGAGCATGGCTTGCATGCCGCTTTCAAATTCCTTGCTTGCTTGTTGTATGCGACTCAGCTCAGCTGACCCTTCACGATGCGCCGCCATTTCGGCGTCGCCAAGATCGCTTTCCATATTCTGCAGCGCTTGCGGCAGCAGGCGCTCAAGCTGATCGGCGTGTCCGTCTGGCGTGACGATCGTGAATGCTGCACGCGCGTCGTTGCCGCCGGAACATGTCCAGTGCTGATCCGGCCCCGTGAACTCAAATCCCGGCGGTAGTTCTGCCGCAATGGCGGCATTGGACACGCCCGCTTCGTTGTGTAAGGGTAAAGGGTCTTCACCATAAAAGCCTTCCACTTCCACCCTCAGTACAAAGTCCGCCGCATGTGTATCGATTGCGTTCGGGGCCACGTTGGCCACCCGCACGAAATATTCCAGATCGCCCTTCAGAAGGAGGTCTTCGTCAGTACGACGGGTATGGCTGTACGGGGCTGTCGGATCGGCAGGATGGGCGATGACACTGTTGTCGACAATCAGATGCAGCCCTTCCAGTGTGGAGGGTTCCGGTGACTCGAGAACAAAACGGACGGTATACGGCATGGCGCTGACACTGGGCGGAAGATGAACGCGGACCCGCCAGGCGCGCGTAGCGATCGGTTCGATCGGCCCACCTCCGTAGGCGCTTGTTGTTTCGTAAAGCCCCGGTGTGGCCATGTCGACATGCTCCACATTCTCGAAGAACGCATCCTCATCAAGATATTGCCCTACGAATTGCGGGTACAGCGCATAGAGCCCGCCACGATACACACGCAGCGCATTCATCTTTTCGCCGGCGAGCTTCAGCCCCGAATCCACAAGGGCTATCCCCGTTCCTTCCCAAGGGCCGTCCTGTTCGATGATGTATCGGAGGTAAGCGGTGCGGCGCAGGTCATACGGGTCGATACTCCCCAGCATATTGCCCACGGCATACCAGAAGTACCAGGTTCCGTAGGTGCACTGCCACGATGTCAGGGGGTCAGAGACTTCGGGTTCGCCTTGATGTTGCGGCGGTATTCGCCCCATATCGAGCGGTTGGTCAAACACCCGCACCCATGCCTTACGGGATCCGCCTTTAAAGGGATGGCCGTAGATGTATTGGCGCGTGCGTTCCAGGAACTGAATTTGTACGGCCGACGCGCTGCCTTCCGTAAACCAGTCGTTGGCGTACTCGCCGGGGTCGCACTCTGGAAGCTGATGGAGTAGGGTGTTTGAAAACTTGGCATATTTCGGATTTACCCGCTGAATGCCATGAAACAACTCATGGATGGCGGCAGCCTGGAAGAGCTCGTCCGTTGTGGTTTTGGGGTTCAGGAAACCTGGGTGGGTCGACAGATGCATGTTGCCCGTCGACCAATGGGCTGACGAACGTGATTCGGGGTCGGTTTTCAGGTGGGCCTTATAGCGCTCCTGGCCCTCGAACTTGAAGCTGTCTTTCTCGTTCAGTTGATAGGGTGCGCTGAAACCCATGGACTCGAACCAGTCGCCGCCAATCGCCAGATTTCGCATGTAGCTCAGTGCGATTTTTTTTCGTTCGCCGACCGCCGCCTCTCCGCCTGAGATTTGTTTACCCAACGGCACCGGGCTCTCAACGACGATCCACTGGGTGGTCGGCCATGCCGCATGTGCCGAGCCGCCCATACCCAGGATAAGGGCGGCTGAGGCAAGAACGTAACGCATCGTCAAATTTCCATGAATCTGCAGGAGTGGCTCGCTGTGAGATTCTTCAGCATGCCCGAGGCCTTTTAACCGTACAGGATGAGTGCGGTCAGACCGAATCCTGCGGCTCCGCCCGAAAAAGTGGCTGTCGCCTGGAAGCCCTCGTCGCCCAGGCCGCCGATGCCCCACTCGATGCCGGGCATCAGCACGTATGCGAACGTGATTCCGAAATAGACGGCGCAGCGCAAGGCGATGAATGGCATGGTTTTAGCCATTAATCCCAAGGACCGCCCGATACTGAAATCCCACATACCTCTTCCCCTCGATTCGCTTTGGGCCATCTTATCCAAAGTCGATGAGAAAGAAACCGTTCTAATGGACGGGGATGCGCCCGGTCATTCCGGGTCGATAGAAGCCGGCAAGGTCAGCTGCAGGGCAATCAGGTCGGCATTACCCTTGGCTTGATATTCCTGGTGTTCGCTAACGGCTAAGATAAAGAATGAGCGGGTATCGGATCCTCGTCAACGAGTCCGTATTCGTTCCTGCAGTCGATCAAGGGCGGCTTGTACCGTTGTTTTAACTACCGGCGGTCTTGGGGTGAATTCATCTGCCAAGCCTCGGGCCGCGGCTTTTGGCAGCAAAATTACGTCTAAGCCGAGGCGGTCGGCTATCGCAATGAGCGTGGTGACCTTGAAGTCTGAATTGCCACTCAGCACATTTGTTAGCGTCTGTCGTGAAATACCTGCACTTTTACGTAGCACTTCCTGGGTGAGGTCTTGTTGCTTAGCCTGCTGGCGCAGAGTTGTTGCGATCTGACTTAGTGTCGTTGCCATGATTCGTCCATTAAAGTAGGATTCATACTAATAGATCCTGCTTTAATGGACAAAAACGAGCAACGGTTGCGATACTCTGTCCCCGATACACCCTGAAAGTCATAAATAGCCTCTATTTTCGATGTATGTTTTTTGGCCAATTTATGCTTGATTTTGTGCCGTTTGGCCAAGATATGCTTTGTCGAGCTTTGATTTTATGCCTTTTAAACCCAGAATAAGCAGGCTCCTGACAGGATTTTGGCCAGTTTATGTTTTATGTCTGGCCACTTTATGCTTTACGGCACACCACCCCCACCCCTATCAGCACATTGGCGAGCATGTCGTCTGAGGGTATGGGCTGTTAACGGTTGACGTTATTAACGTCATACGTTAATGTTTCAACATGATCACATCGTTCAGATGCGCCGATACCCAATCACTGCACGAAGGCAGGCGGGTTGCGCGTTTCGTTAACATTGAGCGGACGGCATTACGCAAGCTGCGTCAACTCGAAATTGCAGAGCGTCTGAACGATTTACGCGTTCCGCCCCAGAATCGTCTCGAAGCTTTGATGGGTAACCGCAAGGGTCAGCACAGCATCCGCGTCAATGATCAATGGCGGGTGTGCTTTGTGTGGCGCAGTGGGAATGCGCATGATGTTGAGATCGTGGACTATCACTAAAAGGAGTTGATCATGGATCGTGAAATTGCTCCGGTAACGCCCGGCGAACTGTTGCAGGAAGAATTCCTGACACCAATGGGAGTCAGTCAGTACCGTTTAGCCAAAGAAATTGGTGTATCCGCTCGGCGCATTAACGAAATCGTGAAAGGGGTACGTGCTATTACTGCTGATACGGATCTACGCCTGGCACGTTTCTTTGGCCTTTCAGATGGCTACTGGTTGCGTGCCCAGGTGGTGCATGATACGGAAGTTGCCCGTGAGAAAATGCATGACGTACTGGCGAAAATTCAGCCGTTGGAACACGCGTAGCTGCAAAAAACCCGACGAATCGGGCTGAAGGCTGCCATACCAATATTATCGCTATCGACCGGCCGGTTCGGGTCGGAAATAGACAACGTTTGCCTGACTTACCGTGCGCTAAGTCCTTCAAAGCCAGCTTACTGACGCTCATGGGCAGCGTGACGAGTTGCTCGCCAAAGTGAGTCTCGCGACTCTAGCGCGAGATGGACTGATAATGCAGCACCGTATGCAGCGATCAAGCTTGAACCTCATCAGGCCAGCTTGCCTCTGGGTATTATTGGCGATCCGTATGCGGGCTTTAATCTCGACACGGCGCTACGCATTACTGGAGACTCCGAGCTGGTTATGGGCCACGTGTCTTGGTCAGCCTATTCTGGCTCGCTGCCCAAGAGGCTTGGCGCTTTCCTGGGAAGGAGGCATCACAGGCGTACCATCCTCATTCGAGTGGGGCATCCAGATTTCGACATGGGTTACTCTACCGGTGTCACGTAAGGAGTTGTAGCGGAACTCGAATTAACTCACTATCGGCTGACCAAGCGGGCCGAGCACGTTCTAAAGCTGAATGAAAATATAGGGGAGTATGGCCTTAAGCCAGGCAGCGATGTCGGCACTGGCAAGCCACACGATCCAGAAAAAAAGCGACTTTCAGAGATTATCGACGCGCT
>CAZONP010000064.1:0-10761 GCA_964581155.1 uncultured Candidimonas sp.
TGCACGGCTATCTCCTTGAACAGGGGAATCTGGCGTGGGCGGGGGAATGTGAAAACTAGCTTGGGATAGTCAATGCGTATAGACGTCGTCGTCCGTTGAAAACAGAGTCGAAAAAGACCTTGCCGCCATCGGGCGAAATTCGTGGGTGCAAGTCGCACCGGCTTTCGCCTCCGAACATGAAACCTTGGAAAAATCGTCCCAGCTCCATCACGTCGCCGGTATCCAGATTGGCCTTTACGAGACGTTGCATGCGGGATTTGTCGGGGTAGGTATCGGTAATAAACCAGTTGCCGTGCACATGGGGATGCCCGTCGCCCATGCCGTCAAGAGCGCCATCGAACAGGGACGAAATGGCGCCCGTATCGACGTCGACACGGTAGTAGCCATCTTTCCCGGCAGGACCGCGCATATATGCCAGTAAAGATACATTGTCGATCCAGAAGCAATGGCTGACCATGCCGTGTGCGCTTAGCACCTTCAGGCCGTGTCCGGACCGGTCTCCCAGCATGAGCCGGTCGAATTTTTGGCTCCGCACGAAATAGCGGTGAAGGAAAACGAAGCGTTCACCGTCGGGGGAGATCATGACGTGATTCACTTTATGCGCGGCGGCGCCATAATGCTCGTCTGTTTCCACTTCGCAAATGTCGGCGAGCGAGTAAAGCAGCTCGGGTTGACCTGACATTTGATCGACCTTCCAGATGCCGTCGTTGCGCAGATCCGCCAATTCATCGCCCGTAAGCGGGGCCATATTGCGATAACCGTAGTCGGGCCGAAGGGCCTGGATGCGCCGATAATTGATGGACAGGAAGTATTCCCGACCGAAGGAGTCTTGTACCGGCAGGTCGTAGCGGGCGGCTTCCTCACCGGTTTCCATATCGATGACGCGGCTAATATACCGTTTGCCGGCGTCATCGAAGTCATTGAAGATAAAGCGGCGCGCGTCCAGCCAGTGCGCCCGTGCGCCTTGCTGCCAGTTGTAGGTTCGAGTCGTCATGGTCAGCAGCGGATGCTTGATATCCGCCGCGCCAAAGACCAGAATTTCTATCTCTCCGTTTGTGGGTTTACGGTGCGTCGGCGCGCGGGTTGCATGACACAACAGGTAGCCATCCGCAGACACCGGGCTTTTGTCGTAATAGCCAAAGAACGTATTCAGGTCTTCGTCACCGACAGCATCCATATGCACGGCCGCAGTCGTGCGCAACGGCTGTTTATTGGCGACGAACACCATGCGGGCGTAAAGGTTCTTCACCGCCTTCTTCAGGGCGGGGAACTTCGACAACGCGTTCGCTATCCGGCGTTCGCCGGGCGAGTAATCAGTGGGCATTTGCATTCTTCCAGGCATAGCGTGACTGGGATTGATAAGGCAGCGCCGCTGGGCGCCGCGCCGAACTGATCGACACGCCTGACAAGAGGCCGTAAAAGAACCACAGCTCGGGCAATAATATGTATTCGTTCATCGTCATCATGACGGCGGTCACAAGGAACGACACGCGGAATGCCCTGTATCTGGAAGGCAGCGGCGGCAGTGTGCGATAGATCAGGAAGCACATGGCCATCAACATTGAAAATCCGAATATTCCCAATTCGGCGAAGTAAGACAGATAGAAATTGTGGGCCTTCGAATCCTGGAAGTAATTACTGACGCGGTGGTAAGTGCGCCGATAATTGTCCAGTCCCAATCCTGTGCCGAACCAAAATTCCTCCTTGGCGGTGGCGACCGCTCCGGACAGCAGCATGACGCGGTTGTAGTCGTTCATGCTTGTGTCCAGTTGTTCGTCGTTGATGATCATTCTGGCGGTCACCGAGAACCGTTCAAGCCGCTCAATGGAGCTGTCCGCAACGCCGGTCAAGGCAAGCAGCACCACCACAGCCACCGCTGTCGCGGTTTTCAGCAGTCCTCGTAGACTCTTGCGCATGTAGTAGATGAACATGCCGCACATGAGCCCGATCAGGCCTGATCGGGAAAACGTAAGCAGTAATGCCAAGCCGACGCAGGTGATCGAAAGAATGAGCACCTTCCTGGATATGTAGCGTTCCGTATGCAGGTACAGCAGCAAGGGGAAAGCCATTGCGATCAGCACGACAGTGCCGTTACGGTTCATTACTGGCATGAAGTTGGCGTCCTCCGCTATGCCACTGGCATAGCGCAGCAGGCCGACCACGCAGCCGGCTACCAGTATAAAAACCGTGACGTAAATGACTCTTGCCGCCATATCGGGTGAAACGCGCGAGAAGAACGACGCGGCAGAGAAAAAGATGGCCAGGTTCAGTGGCCACGCAAACCAATAGGCGAAATTGGTGAGGGTCATGCCGCCGATGTATACCGTGGTGATGAGTGCATACGTGCAAAACAGCAACGACAGAATCAGCAAGCCGGTATAGGCCCTTGGCAGCCTCAGATGATTGCGTACTGCCAGTGCGAAGCCAGCCGCGATTATCGGCAAATATGCAAGAGGCATGCCGGCTATCCGTGCGATGTCCATGTCCAAGTACGGTATGAACATGACCGGAAATATGTTGGCCGCCAGTCCCAGGCCGAACGAATGCGAAGCATTCTTGCGGGAATAGAGTCCATACAAGAATATAAGGACGGCAACAGCGAGGTAGTAGATCTGCAGGGTAAGCAGCATGCCCGTCAGCTCCTGGCTTCCGATAACCGGTCAATGATGTACTTGGCCTGCTTGTCACGCGAGTAGCCCGATATCTGACCGATATCCGGCCGATAAAAGCTGAAGCGGCCGAATTCGAAGGCAGCCAGGAAGATGCTCTTGAGCTCCTCGGTGGTGCTTGCGCAAATGCCTGTCCCTGTCCGTTCAAGCAGTTCGCCTGCCGAAGAGCTGGTATCGACCCCCAGAGCCAGGACGGGAATTCCGCTTACCAAGTATTCGAATACCTTGCCGGTCAGCATGCCGCGTGCGTCGCTCGCCCCGGACTCCAGAAAGAGCAGCAAATTGCTGCGTTTCTGCGCCGCGAGGCTTTCATGGCGGCTTACAAACCCCATGATTTTGATGATGCCGTGCCGATTGCTGTCTGTACGCTGGATGATTTCGTTCAGCTCTCGCTCATTGTGGCCATAGAACTCGATGCTCACTTGGCTGGCGCTGATCAGGCCTTTGTCTATCAGTTCATTCAGGGCGTTGAATAAGGGCGTCGGATCCCGGCGTTCAGGGTAGATCGTACCGGCGTAGCAAATCGTGATGCCGTCAGTCAGTTGTGGAGCAAGCTTTACGCGCGATATCCATTCCGGAAATTCGTCGGGATCAAATCCGTTTTCCACGACCCAGACGGGCAAGTCCGGATAGCGTGACTTAAGGTCTTGGGCATGGGGTGCGGAAACCGCCACCAGGCCATCGGCGATCCCGCTCAAGGTACGCCGCTCCTTGGCAATCTCCATCTTCTTGAACAACCCGCGCGCGGCGGTAATGTGGTTGTTGACCCATAAGTCGCGGAAATCGGCAATCCAACGCAGTTCGGGATGCTGTCGCTTCAAGCGGCTGGCCACCACATGCACGGCGGGCGGCGAGTAGGAACTGACAATTGCGTCATAACGGTTTTTTGCGAGCAGGCTCAGCCCAACCTTGACCGCCGGGGCTACCCATAGATCGTGAATGTCGAGCATTGAGCCGATGTGGGCACGCATTCCTCGCATGCGGCTTTTAAGAAAAGCCAGCTTTAGTCGTTGCTGTGGCGCGGCGCTACTGTTTTGCACGCCGCTGAGTTTTTGACTTTGCGGTTTCGGAAGATAATGTTCGAGCATTTTCGGCAAGAATGGCACTTCCACCACCTTGACTTCTGGCGGCACGACGGATTCAAGCCCGAAAGGTCCCATGAAATCATATTTCCTGGTCGTCAACACGGTCACCGAGTGACCCTGCGAGGACCAGTACTTCGCCCACTGGCCAATCCGGAGTACGGGTATCCGATTTTGGGGGTAGTAGAAACAACTAATCAGCAGAATGCGTTTTTTTGATTTGTTCATGTGGTGATGACAACGTTCGTACCGCTGGCCGCCGCTGTGTAATCGGGCACCGCAGTTTCGGCTTGTGGGCGCGGGAGCAGGCTCTTATAAAGCGCTTTGTCGATCTGCCGCTCCAGCAACGTGTTGTGCCAAAGCAGGGTGAACACGCCGTTTACCGCGCGGCATGCCTCTTTGAGTTTGGTGAACTTGTCCAGGGCGGCCTGGCCGGAACCCAGATTCATGAAGCGCGGCGCCATGACGGTGCATTCCATGGCAATCAACGGCCGGATGCGCAGTTTCAGCGCTTTGCCGGCGACCGGGTCGAAGGCCGGATATTCGTGGCAGGTTCCGCAACGAAATCCGGGACGGTCGGCGTAGCTCAGCGTACTGTCGTAGCTCATTCCCGCCTGCTCCCAGCCGTACAGCGTCGTTGGCGTATGCCAGCGCAGGTAATGCATGCGCCCGCCCCAGACGGCTTGTTCTATGCCTTCTTCACGGCAAATGTCTTTCAGCCGGCGCGCTTCCGAAACAATGGCTTGGGGATTGCGCCACGTGTTGTAGCTGGGATGTAGGCCGATTTCGTGGCCCCGCGCATGAATGCGGCGCATCAGTTCCCTGATGGGAGCTTCGGTCCCGTCATACAGCGCGTCGCGCGTGGGATGCGTGCGCCCACAGATAAAATAGAACGCGCTGGTCAAGCCGCTTTGCTCGGACGCATCCATGATCCAGTCAAAGGTATTGAAAGGGTCACGGCTATGGATCTTTTCCTTCGATCCAAGCCAGATGCCCGGCGCCTCGAACGCCTGGTGCAGATTGCGCCGGCGTGCGACATCGCCCACCATCGTGCGCAGCAAGCGGGCGGCATCGCAGAACCCATAACGTGCCGGGGTGTCGACATCGTGCGAGACTTTCATGGAAAACCGGTGCTGTGCCAGTTTCAGCTGCGGCCATACGCGTTGCATGACTTGACCCAGTATTGCCAGCCATTCATCGACTACCGGTCTTTCCAGGTAGTCGTGCTTGAACGCATGCGACGCCTTTGCAGGAAATCGATCATGACCATCCAGATCGACCCGGCCAACCTCTTCCTGACGCGACAGCATCCAGTACGTCAAGCCAAGAATGTCGTAATGAATCCTGTAGCCGAGACCGTCCGATTCTATAAGCGGGCGAGGCAGCGCAGATGCACCGGGCGCGGGCAGTGGCGAACCTGGAACGGCTTGCCAACTTTCCATGTGGGCATCCCATTCCGTATACGGCAGATCGGAATCCGTTCGGGTGAACATTTCATCATCCGAGCGTATGCATACGTGGCCCGCGCTGCCGAGGCACGAGACATAAATGACATTCGCGGCCGGTTTGGTCAGCATAATGTCCGGACTGAATCGCTCATGCAGCAGAATAGTCAGCCAGTCCGTGATGGCGGCGCGATGTTCATTGGTCGAGGCCTGGCGCGCGAGTATCATCGTTCAGGACCTGTGTTGGCCGTAATTGGCGTAGCTGTGGTGGTAACTGCCGTAGCGGATACTGAAGCGATTGCTGGCTGCGTCGAAATCGTTGAAGATCACGCCCTTGACCTGCGCACCGGCCTGGTTCAGCCGCTTGGTCGCCTCTTCTAACTCGCCCAGGGTGCTGACTTGCGCCCGCGCCAGCATGAATACGGTTCCCGCATGCCCGGCCAGGGCCATTGCGTCGGACACCGCCAAGACAGGCGCGGTGTCCAGAAGCACGACATCGTAGAGTTCAGACAGCCGATCCAGCCATTCCGTTGCGGTCGGGGACAGCAATAGTTCGGCTGGGTTGTGCGGCAGCACACCTGTCGTTATTACGTCCACGTTTTGCAGTACGTTTTGGTGAAGCACCTGCTGCAGCGACACGCTGCCTCGGATCAGTTCACTGAAACCCTGATAGCGCTCCAGGCCGAAATACCGGTGTACCCGGCCGCTGCGGAAATCCGCATCGACCAGCAGCACGCGTTTATCCGCCGACCCGAGCACCGCCGCCAGGTTCACGCTGGTGAAGGTTTTGCCGATGTTGGGCGTGGGACCCGTCAACATGACGATGTTGTTCTCGGCGCCCTGCAATTCAAACTGTAATGCGGTTCGCAGGCTGCGCAGGCTCTCGATCGCAGGGTCATTGGGCGACTGTTCCGCCAGCACGAATTTGGCCGATTTGTTGACGCCCAGTCGGCGCTGTCGAAATGCGCCGGGAAGGACATGCGGGACGGTGGCAAGCACGTTCAAGCCAAGGCTGGACTCAATATCGTTCGCCACCTTCACGCCCGGGCGCAGAAGGGCGCGCAGCAAGGCCAGCGCCATGCCCAGAAGCAAGCCTGCAATAGCGGCTATAAGCAAAACCAGGGGACGATCGGGCTTGATAGGTTCCTCAGGCGCAACGGCCGTATCGACGAGACGTACGTTGCCCACTTTGCCTTCCTTGACCAGCCGCATTTGTTGGGCACTGTTGAGCAGGCCGGCATAGAGCTCACCGTTTACCTTCACATCCCGCACCAGGTTAAGCAGTTGCTGTTCCAGTTCTGGCAAAGTTTTGATGTGTGCGGTCAGCCGATCGACTTCAAGATTGAACGCCGCGATTTGCTTGTCGATCGCCACGATGCTGGGGTGATCACCGCCAAATTGAGCGCTCAGTTCCCGGCGCCGTTGCTGCAGTTCAAACAGTTTTGTTTGCATTCCGACCGATGTTTCCAGCGACAAGGTGCCTTCCGTGCCCAAATTGAAGGTGCCGTGTCTGTCACGAAACGCCGTATATTTATTGTCTGCCTCATCCATTTGCCTTCGCAGCTGCGGCAGGAAATCGTCAAGGAAAATAAGCGTCTTCTCGGCCTCGGCCGCTTTGCGTTCGGTGTTTTGCTTCACGTATGCCGACCCTATCGCGTTCAGTATGGCGGCAATTTTGGTCGGTTCAGTTCCGTCCAGCGTCAGGGATAAAACGCCGGATGGCTTTCCCTTTTCATAGATAATCAGCTTTTCCTGCAGGTCATGAATCACCTGCAGCCGGGATCCGCGTACCAGCGTGAACCGCGCATCGGGTTTGGCGTTCAGGCTGGTGATCAGGATAGTGCCCACCTGCCCGTCGCTTACCAACCGGGTGGGCTCTCCCACCTTGCCCACCGCCAGGCGTTCGCCGCGCGGGCCGTGCACTTCATAGCCGGTGGCGGTCGCCGTCAAGCTCAGCTCTTTGTTTTCCAGCTCGGTTGGCACATCCAGTTGGCCAACCTTTATGGACTCGTTTCCCCATACATAACCGCCCAGCCTTGGCGTCCAGCGGTATCCAGCCAAGTCATATGTGCCCAGCTCGAAGAGACGGGGGTTGGACAGGGCTTGTGCATGCTTGGCCAGCCAGGAGCCGACCAACGGCACGTAGTTTGGCGTGGCTTCCACATACAGTTGCAAGTCGTCGCTGGCTTGTCCCACAACCAGGCGGGAGAGCAGGATTTCCATTTCTGCCGTCGCCGGCGACTGGATGTTGAATACAGTCGCCAATTCACCAAGGATATTGTTCGGGCTCTGGCTCGGCTGGTTTTGTTCGACTTGGATCAAGACGTCGGCCTGGTACACCGGCGGGCGCAACAAAGCGTATGCGCCGCCCAACAGCAGAAACAGCATTAGCGTGCCGGCGATCAGCCAGCGCGAATTGAGCAAGGTGTCGATGATGCCCAGGAAGTTGATGTCATCATCTCGTTGGGCGGCCGGGCCGACGGGGACGGGGGGCTGCAATGGTGCAAGAGCGTAGGGTTTGGTCATATTGCCGCCTATCGAGTCATGTCGCGAGTGGCGCTAACCGCGCCGTAGCTGGGAAGCAGCATGCTGATGACGCGGTTCCAACGGACGATCGGCGCGGGATCCACAAAAACCATATCGCGTCCCTTGAGCTCAAAATCGGCCGCCAGCACGAACGCTGTCGGCTGGCTTGCATCCAGGTGATAAATTTCGGCGTTGCCGTTGGCACCTTTGCGGATCACATAGATTTGCCGCGCGTTCCCCGTTTCAGGATTGACGCCGCCCGCTTCGCCCAGTGCCTGTGCGAGCGTGAGTTGACCGTCATGCAATGGCTGGGCTCGTGGCGTATGGACGTCGCCCAGCATGAATACCTTGGTCTCGTCGCGGTGCACAACACGCAGCAGGTCGCCGTTGGCCAGCAGGATTTGCGAAGGACTGACGCCGCTGCGCGTTAATTGCGGCAGGCTGATATGTGTTGGGATACCGTTGCGTGTCAGCACGACGGAAGAACGATCCGCATTCGCCGTCAAGCCGCCGGCGCGGTTGATCGCCTCGGGCAGGGTCATTGGAATATCGTTGATGGAGATCAGGCCCGGGTTGTGCACTTCGCCATCGACATACACACGGCCATTACGATAGGCCTGAATACGCACCGTCAACTGAGGCTCGTTCAAGTAAGGCGAAAGACGCCTGATCAGTAGCGTGCGGACTTCGTTTTCCGTGAGTCCTGCGACGTTTATAGTGCCAACGAATGGAAACTGGATCATGCCGTCGGAGCTGACGTTGTACCCGTTCCCCACTTCGGTTTCGCCCGATGTCGTGATGGTGATGTTCGAGCCGGCGGGCGCCAGCGCCAGTTCGGGATGGTTCCAGACCACAATATTCAGTATGTCGCCCGGCCCCACTTTATATGGCTGGGCAACGCCGAACAGTCGCCGAATCTCCTGACTTACATCGGTCGTTTGGGCCAAGCGCTGCTGCTGTATCAGTTCGGGCGAGATTGTCATAAGCGCGCCTTCGGGGGCGCCTTCTGTATCGAGGTTCTTCGCTACATCGGCCGGTTTGCCCATGTGCATGCCGGGCGCCATGCTGCACGCCGAAAGAAACCCGGCCAGCACGACCATAACGAACAGCATGACGAAGCGGCGAACAGCCGGCGGGTGTGAAGAGATAGTCGCAAGAGCTTTCATCGGAGTCACTTTTAAAAGACGTTAAGCCGCCCGCCGCCACGAAGTCGCAGGCAGGCTACCGCAGTGCTTTCGGCCCAATTCAGCCGCAAACACGTACATCAATCACGCTGACGGCACGTTGCAGGCCATCAGGTTCGCAATGCTTTGAAACATGTGCAATTATTGGATTTTTGAGGAAGGCCAGCCATAAGCCGGGAGCCGTAAGCCGTGTGCGTTAAACCGTGCGGCGTCGGCCATCCACCGGAATCGGCGCGGCGCGACGACCTGATCGAAGAAGTTTTGCGCCTGCAGCAACCCCGCACCATTCTTGATGTTGGGGCCAACATCGGCAATCATGCGTTGGCCTTAAGCTCATTGTGTAAACGGCTGCTGGCCTTCGAACCTGGTCAGCGCGCGTGGTCAATGCTGGAGGAAAACGTTCGCTCCAATTTGCCGAACAATATCGAGGCCTTCAACTATGGCCTTTCCGATATGGCAGCGCATCAAACGTTATATGTGAACGCCGAAGGCAATCTCGGCGGATCAAGCCTGCAGATCGACCATAAGGCCGGTGAATTTACCGAAGAGAGCGTGGAGCTGCGCGTCGGCGATCCTGTCATCGCCGCTTTGGGCGCGGACGACATCGACTTCATGAAGGTTGATGTGGAGGGACATGAGGAACACGTATTCAAGGGCCTGGCCGGCACGCTGGCCCAATGTCGTCCGCTGGTGCTCGTGGAGTGGGAACCGGAAGAAGGCGACCGATCATGGCTGGTGGACCCGGCCAGATTCAATGCGTTATTTCCCGGCTATCTGGCGTATGCCTTGATATGGAATTCCAACAAGGCGTATTGGGACGCCCGCCAATTTGGCACGGTACGCCGTTATCTGGCCAAGTTGCTGACGCGCAAGAAGCGCGTATTGACGGCGTTCGATCCGGTGAAGCATCGGGAAAGGGTCAGCGACCTGCTGCTCGTGCCGCAAGAAAAAGCCGGGCTGGTTGCCCGGCTAATGCACAGGTGAAAAGACCGGGTCAGAATTTGATATTCAGATACAGCGAACCGGTGTTGCTGCTGGTGCCCGCGCCGAACTGGCCGTTGTAGCTTAGGCCCATGGCCGTATTCTTGCCAATATTGACTTCACCATTCACACCCACCAGTAGGGCATTGCGGGCTAGGGGCGCTCCGGCCACTGTAAATTGTGCGTCGTTGACCTGAACAAACGCCATTTCGCGTTTCGGGGTCAGATCGCCATTGGCATGGCGCCAGCCTAGCTCACCGGCCACGCGTGCCGTGGTGCTTGCGTTCAGTTCAAATTTTGCGGCAGCGCGCAATCCCAGCGTCAGGGATCTAACCCCGCTGTCTGTTGAACTTGAACGCAGCGCGGCATTGCCGCCGGTTTCACTAAAGCCGGGTGTGTGGAATTGAGTCCAGCCCACACGCCCATAAGGCTCTACCGAGGCCTGCTCGTTGATCGCAAACGCATAGCCCAATTCGGTGAACGTGGAAACCTGATGGGCGCGGTAACGGGCGTTAAGGGTTTGTTGACCGCCCACACTAATAGTGCGGCGTGCGTCGATGTCGTGATGGGTATATGCCCCTGAAACGCGCCAGTTCAGCCGATGGCCATGCTGCATTTCCCAGTGTTTGCCGGCATAGATGGCGGCGGTGTAGCTGTTGGTGTCGCTGCGGCTGTCGCGATCGTTGGTGGTCACACGACCATCCTGGTAGCCAACGGCGGCTCCGGCATGCCATCCTTTCCCCAGGGAAGCGTCGCCACCCAGATACAGGCCGTTGGTGTAGCTGCGCGTGTCGGCAGACCCGGCCGAACCATTAAGAGTCGTCCATTGACGGTGCAGGCTGACCCACATGGGAAGGGGGGTATTGCCGGCGGG
>CAZONP010000065.1:0-10697 GCA_964581155.1 uncultured Candidimonas sp.
AGGCTACCCAAATCAATCACGCGCCCGAGTTCTTCGGGGCGGGTCATATTTTGGGTACAACCCGTATGGGCAAGGAGCCCGAATCCTCTGTGGTGGACCCGCACTTGCGCAGCCATGACCACTCCAATCTGTTCATCGTTGGTGGCGGTGTTTTTCCCACAGTCGGAACGGCAAACCCCACCTTGACGGTTGCGGCACTGAGCCTGCGCGCTGCCGACGATATCGAGCGCCAACTGCGCGAGACGCCGTGATGTTTCCGGCGAGTGGTCGTACCGGGGTATTGCCATAGCCGCCGCAGATGTTTTCATTGAGGCCGTGCGAACTTTGCTGCCAGTTTGCTGCGAGCGCTTGGTTTTTCTATTGCGGTTTTCTTTGCGACCCTCTTGGACACCGCTTTTTTCGCTGCAGCTGTTTTAGACACTGCTCTTGGTAGCCGTCCCGCGCGCACTGCCACTACCCGCCGAGACATTTCAGAATCGAGTATCAATCGCCCATGTAGCCGTCCGTGCATGCGCGTGACTGACCTCTGAGCGTCTTTCATGTGTGCGCTCATCAGGCTGCGCATGCCTTCGACGTCGCGAGCTCTCGCTGCCTGGAGAAGTTGCCGATGAAAATCGACGTTGGTAGCCCCAAACTTCTGTTGCTCCCCAGGCTGCATTTTGTTGTCATATACCGTGAGCTGGCGCAGCATTTGATTGATCATCTCACACACGAATCGCAAGAACGGATTGGGACTCGCCGAGGCCAGTATGTCGTGGAACGTCAGGTCTTCCTGCCGCTGGGTGTAGGGGTTGATGTGTGAGTCGAGGTTGGGATCGCAAACCTGGATGTTGCGCTCGAGCGCATCGAGCTGGGCGTCGGTCAGGTGGGGAACGGCGCTTGCCGCGAGTTCTGGTTCGAGGAGCTGGCGAATCCGGTAGATATCTTCGATCGACACCTCTTTGAAGAATAGATAGTTCTGCATCAGCTGAAAAGCACGATCAAGGGGCACCTCTACCGCCATGCCGCCGCCGCCGGGACCGGTGGATACCTTGATTAGTCCCTGCACTTCCAGTGACTTCAGAGCCTCACGTACGGTACCTTTGCTCACATTGAAAAGTTCTTGCAGTTCGTTTTCTCGGGGCAGACGATCACCTGGCAATAGATTCTTGCTGGTCATTAGGCGCTTGATCTCTTCGGCCACCAGATCGCTGCGTTTTGGTGGATGCGCCACGGGGCCCATCACTCGGTCCGAACCAATATTCATGTCGTTCGACACTGTATTGAACTCCTGTTCTAGGGGAAACGCTTGACTGCTTTTGCGGGCTTCCCGCATGTGCCCGCTACACCAACATGCACGCACTTCTACGGGTATGCCCGGAGCTGCGCATTCTTGACACGATCATTTCATCCCAGCATTATACGTTTAATCCTATTTATCATGATAAATAGGATTATCGCCGGTGGGGTCATAGGGTCCCGGCCAAACAGGAAAACTTCAAATGCCGCCCGTGAGGGGCGAGGAGAACCAACCGTGAATCGTCGTGAAATACTCAAGCTGACCGCCGTGACCGCATTAACAGGGTCGCTATATCCTCTGCGTTCATCCCTGGCTCAGACCGACACGCTGATGTTTGGCTGTCCCGTGCCCATATCGGGCCCGTTCGCCGCCAATGGCAAGTACGCCGACATAGGCATGAAACTCGCTCTTGAACAGCAAGGTAAGTTGCTTGGCCGTTCGCTGGCCTATACCGCCCTCGATACTGAAGGCAAGCCCGCCACCGCAGTACGCAAAGTGCAAGAGGCGGCCGAACAGCGTGGCGCCCGCTATTTCGCTGGCGGTATCCTCTCGTCCGAGTCGCTGGCCATGGGCAAAGAGGTCGAACGTCTGAACGGGGTGTTCATGACCACGGCCGGTGCTGACGAAATCACTGGCAAAGATTGCAATAAGGCCACATTTCGCTGGTCCGTGCCGACTTACGGCGCCATCAATGAAACCGTGCGCCCACTTATCGAGGCTCACCCCAACGCCAAGCGCTGGTACACCATCACGCCTCAGTATGTGTTCGGCGACGGCCTGCTCAGTGCCGCTAAAGATGTCTTCAAAGAGAAGGGCCTGGAGCATGTGGGCAACAGCTATCACTCGCTCGCCGAGAAAGAATTCAGTGGCTACCTCACCAACGCGATGGCCGCCAGTCCGGACGTGCTGCTGGTGTTGAACTTCGGGTCGCAGTGTACAGATACATTGCGACAGGCCGTGAGCTTCGGCATGAAGAAGAATATGGTGATACTGGTGGCATGGGCGTCGGGCCTCGAGCAGTTCGAGGGTCTCGGAGCGGACCTCTGTGAGGACGTCTATTTTGGTGCCCAATATTGGCATGACATCGACTCCGCGCACAATCGTGAGCTCGTGAAGCTGTGCAACGACAAGCTGGGCTACAACTCCAACTACAGCCTCGCGGGTTCTTACACTTGCACCAAGATCATGCTTGATGCTATCACGAAGGCTGGCACCGACGATCCCGCTACGGTCATCAAAACCATGGAAGGGATGCAGTACTCGGGCCTTACCGGCCCCGAATCGATACGCGCCGAAGACCACCAGGTCATAAAGAACTATTACCTGCTCAAAGGCAAGGGCAAGTCCGCCATGAGGAACAAGGACGACTACGCAGACATTGTCAGCGGTGGCCAGTCCTTCCTGGCAATCGATCAGACCGGCTGCAACATCTGATCGCAATGCCCCGCCCCAAGCGGGGAGCTCAGCGGCCGACGGGCGGGCTTACGTCCGGGGCCGCGTTTCGCCCAAAATGCATTTGAGTAGGCTCCCATGAATGTATATGTGCTGCAGGTCGTGAACGGTATCGGGATCGGCATGCTTTATTTCTTGCTGGCCGTGGGCCTGTCGATCATTTTCGGCCTGCTGCGATTTGTCAACTTCGCTCACGGTGCCTTTTACCTGCTGGGTGCGTATTTTTGCTACCAGGCCATTGCTTGGGGGCTCAACTTTTGGTTGGCTCTACTGCTAGTTCCGGTGCTCATCGGCGCCGCTGGTTGGGCTCTGGAACGCACGGTACTTAGTCGCGTCTACGACAAGGCGCACGAATTCCACATACTCATCACAGTGGGCCTGGCACTCATTATCCAGGAAGGCGTCATCATGGTGTGGGGCCCACTTGGTGCAAACGTGGCGCCGCCCGAAATCCTGCAGGGCATCGTGATGTGGGGCGATTTCGTTTATCCGAAGTACCGTCTCTTCGTCATCGTCTTCACCGCCGTATTCGCTGTGTTCCTGTGGTGGTTGCTTGAAGGCACCCGCCTGGGCAGCGCCGTGCGGGCCGGCAGTGAATCCACCGAAATGGTGTCATTGCTGGGCATCAACGTAATGCGCATTTTCGGCCTCACTTTTGGGCTTGGGGCGGCCACGGCGGCGCTAGCGGGGGTGTTGGCTGCGCCCATACGGGGCGCCGAACCTTTCATGGGCCTCGAGGCCATCTCCATCGCTTTTGTGATCGTGGTGGTAGGGGGGATGGGAAGTTTCTCAGGCGCCCTTGTCGGCGGTCTGCTCATCGGCATTTTGCAGAGCCTGATGAGCACGATCTGGCCTGAAGGGGCGCGTCTGATGATTTACGTGGCCATGGGTGCCGTATTGTTGCTGCGTCCGCACGGGTTGCTCGGGAGAGGATAATGCAAACGATCAAAGAAAATTACCAGTTCCTGCTGGCGGTTGCCGTGGTGCTGGCCATGCCGCTGATGCTGCGCTCTGGCCTGCTAGCTTCAGAAGTGCTGATCTTCGCCATGGCGGTACTGGGATGTAACCTGCTGCTGGGCTTTACAGGCCTGCTCTCGTTCGGTCAAGGCATCTTTTTCGGTATGGGCAGCTACGCACTGGGCGTCATGCTGGTCAGATACCAACTGCCCCTGCTGCCTACGCTGGCTATCGCCATCTTTGCCGGTGTGGTCAGCGCGGTATTCGTGGGGTGGTTCGCCATACGGCAGCGCAGCGTGTACTTCGTGCTTCTCACACTGGCTTTCTCGCAGATGTTCTATTTCCTGGCCTACACCCTCACCGACATCACTGGCGGTGACAATGGCTTGCTTGGCGTGCCTCGCCCGCCGCTGACGATCTTCGGCCTTGAGCTCATGGTGCTCAAATCACCATGGCAGTTCTACAGCTTCGTGGCCGTGTGCTTTCTGATCATATTCTGGTTTTTGCAGCTGGTCACCAGTTCGATGTTCGGCCGCACGCTGCTGGCCATACGTGACAACGAGATCCGGGCGGCCGCCGTTGGCTACGATGTCAAGGGGTTCAAGTTGATGGTGTTCGCCATCTCCGGGGGCGTCACGGCCCTTGCTGGCGCTCTGCTTGCCATGATGGCCGGCATCGCGCCGTTGTCCAGCATCGAATATCACACGAGTGAAATCATCCTCGTAATGACTATCATCGGAGGTACTTCGAACCTGTTCGCATCGCTGCTGGGCGCGGGCTTCTACGTACTGTCGGCCGACTGGCTCTCATCGATCTGGCCACGTTGGCTGCTGATGCTGGGCGTATTGCTCATGCTTATCAGCCTTTACATGCAGCAAGGCCTGTGGGGCGTGCTCGAGAAAGCCTGGAACGCCTTGCGTCGCAGGCGTGAACACACGTTGGCATCCAGTGCCACCGAGTCGGAGCAACGTTTATGAACAAACCCATACTTCATGCGAAGGGCGTAGTGAAGCGCTATGGCAAGTTCACGGCAGTACAAGGTGTGACCTTGATTGTGCAACCTAACACCATCCATTCAGTTATCGGGCCCAATGGTGCCGGCAAGACCACCCTGTTCCATACCCTGACGGGCACGATCCCGGCCACGCACGGCACCATAGAGTTCGATGGAGTCGACGTTACGAAACTTGCCGATCACCAAAGGGTGCGCCAAGGCATCGCGCGTTCCTTTCAGGTAACCAGCCTGTTTCCCACGCTCACCGTGCGCGAGAACCTGCGCTTGGCCGCACAGGGAGTCAAGCGCATGAAGCTGTCCGACGGCTGGTTCCCCGCCGTAGGCGCGCGTGCACACAGTGACGTGGTGGACGATGTCATGCAACGCATGGATCTTACGCGTTCCGCGCACATCGCCGCAGGTACGCTTTCGCATGGCCAGCAGCGCCGACTCGAACTCGGGATGGCACTGGCGGCGCGCCCGAAGGCCATCTTCCTCGATGAGCCCACTTCGGGCATGGGGGTGGACGACATCGATGCCATGAAGACGCTGATACACGGACTGCGTGATGATCACACAGTGGTGTTGATCGAGCACAACATGGGCATCGTAATGGACATTTCCGACACCATCACCGTGATGCAGCAAGGCCAGGTGCTGGTGGAGGGCACGCCCGACACCATACGCAACGACGACCGGGTGCGCGCTGCGTACCTGGGCAACATGATTACCGGGGGTGCCGCATGAGTTTGATCGCGCACGACGTGCACAGCTACTACGACAAAAGCCATATCCTGCAGGGTGTATCTCTAGAAGTCCCCGAAGGTAGTGTGGTGACGCTGCTGGGGCGCAATGGCGCCGGCAAGTCGACCACGCTAAAAACGCTGGCGGGCGCCATTACCCCGCGCGGGGGCAGCATAAAGTTCGTCGGTCGCGAGATTGCCGGATTGCCCGCCCATCGGGTTGCCGGCATGGGCATTTGCCTGGTCCCCGAAGACCGCGGCATTTTCAAACTGCTGACAGTTGAAGAGAACCTACGGCTGGGTTTGCGCAAGGATTCACCTTGGCAGCTCGAAGATGTGTACCGCCTGTTTCCGCGCCTGAAGGAAAGACGCCGCAACGGGGGCGGACAGCTCTCGGGGGGCGAGCAGCAGATGCTATCCATTGGTCGCGCCCTTATGAATCATCCCCGCCTGCTCATGCTTGATGAGCCCGTCGAAGGGCTGGCGCCGGTCATCGTCGAAGAGATCGTGGCCCAGATCAAGAAAATACGTGAGGTGGGCATCTCGATTTTGCTGGTCGAACAAAACCTCGAAGTTTGTACGCAGCTTGCAGACCGCCACTACGTACTCGAGCAAGGACGGGTTGCCTACTCCGGCTCTAACGACGAGTTCAAGGCAGATACGACGATCAAGGATCGGTACCTTGGGGTCAACGTCTGACTTCTTGCCGGCCCGCTATGGCTTCACGCTTAAAGTTACGCTTCTCAAGCACGGAATATTGAACATGAACATAACAAGCACTCTTGCGTCATCCGCCCAGGCAGTCAGTCCGCTGCCTAGTTTGCGCATCGACGGCCAACGCCTGTGGAACACTCTCATGGACCTGGCGCGCATAGGCGCCACCGAGAAGGGCGGTGTATGCCGCCTGGCCCTCACCGACCTCGATGCTCAGGGCCGCGATCTCGTGTGCCGCTGGGGGCGCGAGCTCGGCTGCGCGGTGCGCGTCGACGGCATAGGCAACATTTTTCTGAGACGGCCCGGTGCGCGCGACGATCTGCCTCCTGTGATGACTGGTAGTCACATCGATACGCAACCCACGGGCGGCAAGTTCGACGGCAACTACGGGGTATTGGCAGGCATTGAAGTGCTACGCACCCTTGAAGATGAGGGAGTGCTCACTGAGGCGCCCATCGAAGTGGTGGTCTGGACGAACGAAGAAGGGTCGCGTTTCGTGCCCGTAATGATGGGGTCGGGCGTATTTGCCGGCGCGTTCACTCTAGACCACGCCTTGGTGCAGTGCGACCGCGAGGGCGTGTCCGTGGCCGAGGCCCTGAAGGCCATTGGTTACGACGGCGCTCAGCCGTCACGGCCGGTCCCCGTCGGCGCCTATTTCGAGGCGCATATCGAGCAGGGCCCCATACTCGAAGCGAACGACACGGTTATAGGAGTGGTTCAGGCCGCCTTGGGTCAGCGCTGGTATGACGTGACGCTGCAGGGCATGGAAGCGCATGCGGGTCCCACGCCCATGAATTTGCGCCGCGACGCCATGCTGGCCGCCGCCAGGATCGTGACGGGTGTGAACGCGCTGGCGCTGGCTCATGCTCCCCATGGCCGGGGCACCGTCGGCTGGATAGACAACTTTCCCAACTCTCGCAATGTGATCCCCGGACGCGTGAAGATCACTGTAGATCTGCGAGCCGCAGATGACATCACGCTCGACGCCCTGGATGCTGGCCTTCGCCGCCTGTGCGAGACGACGCAAGAAGATCTTGGCGTTGAGGTCGTGATTGAACCTGTGGTGTATTTCCCGCCCCAGGCGTTCGACAAGAAATTAGTCGACTATGTAGACGCGTGTGCACGGGCCCTGGGCATGAGCGCCATGCCGGTCGTAAGCGGTGCTGGCCACGATGCGGTATACATTGCGAGAGTAGCACCCACCGCCATGATCTTCGTGCCTTGCAAAGACGGCATCAGTCACAACGAAATCGAAGACGCGCACCCGGATCATCTTGAAGCCGGCTGCAATGTCTTGCTGCACGCGATATTGCGAACAGCAGGCGTGGCGAAATTAGTAAGAAAGGAGGACATGTGAAGGTTCTGATTGCACGGATGAATCACGAGACTAATACTTTTTCGCCAGTGCCTACACCGCTCGAGTCGTTTGGCCCGGCCGGCCCCACTTACGGCGCCGACGCGCTTAAGGCCAATCTGGGCAAGCGTACTGCCATGGCGGCATTCATCGACATGGCTCTGCAGCACGGCGCCGAAATCGTGACGCCCATCGATGCCACGGCCTATCCCAGCCGCCGCGTGCAAGCCGCTGCCTATGAGCATATCGTCAACAATATCGTGTCTCAGGCGACCGGCTGCGATGCCTTGTTGCTGGACCTGCACGGCGCTATGGTGGCCGAGCAAACTGATGATGGGGAGGGCGATCTGCTCGAACGACTACGGCAGGCGGTGCCCGGCATTCCTATTGCCGTCGCGCTTGACCTTCATGGCAACGTCACGCAGAAGATGGTCGACAACGCTGATGTGATCGTGAGTTTCAAGACTTACCCTCACGTCGACATGTACGAGACCGGCGAACAAGCCGGGCGCCTGCTGTTCGCCAAGCTCGGCAACGAGGCCGACCCTGTAGTGGCATGGCGACGCCTGCCGCTCGTTACGCACACTTTACGCAGCGGAACCCAATCTATCGCCATGCGTCGCGCCGTCGAGGCGGCTCAAGCAGCCGAAGCACGCGGCCTGGGGGCGGTGTCCGTGTTGCCCGGTTTCGGTCTCGCCGATATCGCCTACCCCTGCCTGAGCGTGGTGGTGGTGGCTGATGGCGATCAAGCGGCTGCTCAGGCGGTCGCCGACGAGATCGCCGAGCAGATCTGGAACGAACGCGCTGCCTTTACTTATGATCGCGAGCCGCTCGCTGCGTCGCTGCAGCGCGCTAAAGACATCGCCCAGGGCGCAGACCGCCCCGTACTCCTGCTTGACCACGGTGACAACTGCATGTCTGGCGGCACCTGCGACACTATGGACGTACTCGTCGCCGCACTCAGTGCAGGCATGGAAGGCATACTGGCCGGTTTGTATTGCGATCCGGAAGCCGTCGCACATATGCACGAAGCGGGCTGCGGTGCGAAGGTGGTCCTCAATGTCGGCAACAAGCGTTCACTGGCGCACCTGGGCCGCGATGCACACCCCATGTCGCTGGAAGGCACTGTTCTGGCGCTCAGCGACGGCTGGTACACGATCACCGGGCCCACCTATACCGGCCAGCGCGCCTGCATGGGCCGGTCGGCGGTACTTGATATTGGCCCAGCAACGCTGGTCCTCACTGAACGTACGCACGAACCCTGGGATCTCGGCGTGTTTGAATGTCTAGGCCAGAACCCTGGCGATGCTCGCTATTTGCTACTGAAATCGCGAATGTATTGTCGTCCGGTTTTTATCCCCATCTCGGCGGGCCTAGTCGAGTGTGACAGCCCCGGTGCAACCAGCGCGGATTGGAGCATGTTTCCGTACAGTCGTCGTGCCCGCCCACTGTATCCTCTCGAAGATGAAGGGGCCGATATCAGCGCGTATGCGGGCTGAGGGGCGTCGCAAGCCCGCGCGGCCACGCTGCAAAGATAGCCCGTTCATTCGCTATTGCAGATGGCCGGTCCTGTCTCCCTCGCAGGCAGGTAGCGGCTCGCAATGAGCGATGGTATTCGTCGCCAGATGGCGAAGCAGCTGCCCAATTCCATGTTCGTCGTAGAAGGCTTCCCGACCAAGGCGTCGGGTGGCGCCCCGAGCCGTGGCCGGTGCCTCCATTGCACGCAACGTGACCGTGGGCTTGAACTACAGCGGTCAATATGGAGCGGGTAATCGCGAACATGGAGGATCGTTCAATGTGCGTTGGCGGTATTGAAAGCAGACCGCAAAGCCCACGCGTGCGTGCCTCTCGGGCTTGAACGTTAGGCGGACACGGTTCGGACAGTGGCCGCAAGAAGACGACAGGCTATGCTATAGCCTCGTTGCTTCGATCGTGGCAATACGCCGGTTAGTTATTTCCACTACCTCAAATCGCAGGTCGCCCAGCTGGATCGCGGCACCCACATCGGGCAATGCGCCGAGCCGGTCCAGGAGCAACCCGGCAATCGACATGAAGCCACCGTTCGACAACCAGTAGTAATGCCAGTAACCGCCCTGGTAGCAGGTTAACCTATCGGGAATTCCGACAGGTTCGCACCGAAGGCTGCCGCCAAAATAGCGTCATGTCCAAGGAACTGATATGAATGACCGCAACACGCCTGCCGTGTCTGATCCGGCTGCTTACGCGGCAGTCCACACTGAAATCGTCACGCTGCTGGATTCTGCCCGCACCGTCGCCGCACGTAGCGTCAATGCGTTAATGACCGCCAGTTATTGGGAGATTGGCCGGCGTATTGTGGAGTTTGAACAAGGTGGACACGAGCGGGCTCACTACGGTCAGGCCTTGATAGCACGGCTGGCAGCTGACTTGAGCGCCCGCTTTGGCCGTGGTTTTTCCAAGCGCAACCTCGAACAAATGCGACTTTTTTACCTGGCCTGGCCCGCTGACGAGATTGCGCAGACAGTGTCTGCGCAATTCACACTTCCTCTTATTCGCCAGACACTGGAAGACAACTCGGTGTCTGCCAAGCCCCCTGGCACGGTGACTAGGGCATGCGAACCTGACCACGACGATGCGCTATGCACACTTGGCACCGACCCACTTGGAAGAGGCCAAGAAACTGAATCCGTTAGTGCGGTTGACACTTGGTTGACAGTGACAAGCTAGAGGACGAAAAAAAGGCCTGCCGAAAATATGGCAAGCCTTTGGTTCTATTGCTGATTCGTTGGTGGCCTGGGGCGGAATCTAATTGGGGCGCGGCAGGCCAGTGTTTGTGAGCTTTTCCATTTAAGCACGACTTACGGGGTGCCATCTGGGGTGCCAGTGTAAAAAAACAACAAAAATGGTCTTTGGTTGGATTCTTGCGTACAGCAGTTGCATTGACTGGAGCACTACGCAAGCCCCAAACCTGCGACTAATGCATCTGCCTGTGCTGAAAAATCAGCCGGGCGACGTTTGCGGAAGGCTTCCAGATTGCTGAGCTTCCAGCGTAGGGCGGGAAGTTCTCTGGCATGACCGCATTCAAGCAATGACCAATCGGGTTCAGCGCGTACCAAGCCGCCAAGAAACTGCTTGTGCTTATCGGCCAACTTCTGCGGAAGATCGTCTCGCAAACGGGTGCGTGCTGCAAGCAGGGTATCCAATGAGCATTCTACTTCTGTCATG
>CAZONP010000066.1:0-10603 GCA_964581155.1 uncultured Candidimonas sp.
GTGCGACATTGGGAGGGTATGCAGTAAAGGAAGCGGTGGCGCGTGCCGGCATTGATCCGGCCGAGGTAGAAGATGTGGTTATGGGTTGCGCTTTGGGTGAAGGCACAACGGGGGGCAATATTGGCCGGCAAGTAAGTTTGAGAGCCGGACTCCCGGTTACCGCGGCGGGCATGACAGTTAATCGCTTTTGCTCTTCGGGCCTGCAGACCGTTGCACTTGCAGCGCAGCGGATCATGGTCGGTGAAGGCTCTGTCTATGTGGCTGGTGGCCTGGAAAGTATTTCGTGTGTGCAAAACGAAGCCAACAGCCACATGCGTCGAGATCCCTGGCTTACAGAGAATAAACCAGAGATTTACTGGAGCATGCTTCAAACTGCTGAATTGGTTGCCAAGCGCTATAACATCAGCAAAGAAGAACAAGATGCATATGGTGTACGCAGTCAGCTGTGTGCAGCGGCTGCACAAGCCAAAGGTTTGTTCCGCGCGGAAATTGTGCCCGTCACCACCACTATGCGTGTCATCGATAAATCATCCGGCGAGACAAGCACGCGTCAGGTCACCGTTGAGCATGATGAAGGTATTCGGGCGGACACCACGATAGAAGGTGTTATGAAAATCAAACCTGTGATGCCAGGCGGCGTTGTGACCGCCGGCAACGCGAGCCAATTCAGTGATGGCGCTTCCGCCTGCGTACTCATGGAACGAGGCTTGGCAGAAAAGCGGGGCCTTCAACCGTTGGGTCTGTTCAGGGGATTTGCCGTTAGCGGTTGTGAGCCGGAAGAAATGGGTATTGGTCCCGTTTTTGCTATTCCAAAGCTGCTGAAACAGGCCGGCCTGAGTATTGATGACATTGGCTTATGGGAACTCAATGAAGCCTTCGCTGTTCAAGTGCTTTATTGCCACAAAAAGTTGGGCATACCGGTCGACCGACTGAACGTCAACGGCGGCGCTATTGCGTTGGGGCACCCATATGGGGTTTCAGGGTCACGTCTTATAGGTCATGCCTTGATCGAAGGCAAACGACGCGGGGTTAGGTATGTAGTCGTCACCATGTGCGTTGGGGGTGGTCAAGGCGCAGCTGGTCTCTTCGAAGTAGGCTGATTCCGTAGCCCACCGGGTAACTGTCAGATCGGGTCGCGGCTACTACAAGTCAGATGTAGCAGTCGCGACTACATTTCCACCGTTCTTCCGTTTAACCCAACCAGTCGTTCAATACTTCCTGAGTATGCTCACCCGATTCTGGCGGTGCAGATCGTATGCTCGACGGCGTACGGCTGAACCGCGGGGCCGGCGCGGGTTGAATGACCCCTTCCACACGCACAAACGCATTTCGAGCAAGCATTTGCGGGTGGTCCGGCGCATCGTTCATGGACAGCACCGGAGCGTAGCAGGCATCTATACCACTTAATCGCTTGTTCAGCTCGTCCAATGAAAGAGCCGCTACGGCTACACTAATCTGGTTTCTGAGCTCAGGCCATCGCGCTCGGTCGTCACGCGCCGGCAATTGTTTCGAATCAAGACCCAACCCCACAATCAAGCGTTCGTAAAATCGCGGTTCAACAGCAGCCACACTGATAAAACGGCCATCGCGAGTTTCGTACACTGAGTACCAAGGGGCACCTCCATCCAACACATTGGTACCGCGCTCGTCCTTCCAGGCTCCGGCAGCCCGCAAGCCGTACGTACTGGCCATCAGCAGGTTCGCACCATCGACCATGGCTGCATCAACTACCTGTCCTTTGCCCGTTTTTAAAGCGTCGATGTAGGCAGCCAGAACGCCTGACGCCAGCAACATCCCGCCGCCCCCAAAATCACCGATCAGATTCAAGGGCACCACTGGCGGTGTGTCGCGCGGGCCAATCGCATTCAAGGTCCCGGTTAACGCGATATAGTTTAGATCGTGCCCTGCTTCGTTCGCCATAGGCCCTTGTTGACCATATCCCGTGACCCGGCCATAGACCAACGACGGTTGTACGGCCAAGCAAGCTTCAGGACCCGCATTCAAACGCTCCATGACCCCGGGGCGAAAGCCTTCAATCAAAATGGCCGCTTTGCCAACCAGTTGCAGCAAAGTCTCCTGCCCTTTATCCGTCTTAAGATCCAAAGCGATGGACCGTCGACTGCGATTCAACACTTCAAATTTTGCGGGAATGGGCAGGCCTCGCTCTGGCGCTCCAGATCGCTCGATACGGACGATATCGGCGCCCATATCGGCCAACATCATGGCACAAAATGGCGCGGGTCCGAACCCTGCCATCTCAATGACTTTTATTCCGTGCAACGGGCCCATCAAATAACCCCGGCGGAGGTCTTGACCAAACCGAGCTCATCGCGCGAAGTCTGGATAGCATCTTTACCATCGCGTTTTCCGATGATCCAACCCTCGTGCGGTTGAAGCGCAGGCCACTTGACCTCAACGAGTTGCTTCCAGTCCTGGATAACGGTTCTATGTGCGATTTTCCATTCTCCGTCACGGCGCTCGACACGGTCCATGTAACGTGAGGACGTGAACATGTCTACTGCAGCGCCCGAATCCCCTGTGGCGCCCCCCGTAAGTTGTGAGAGTTGTTCTTTGGCGTTTGCGGGATACTGCTGGATGGTACGTACGTACGACTCCACCAAAGCGACATCTTCCGAGGCGAATTCGATGAGCTGGTTGCCAATGAAATGGCTGGAAATTGGTATTGGCTTATGCCGTTCAAGTACCCAGTCGACAAGGCCCTCTACCGGTCCAATATAAGGTCCGTGGCTGTCGAAAGCGGCTGGGTGAAAAACCTCCAACATCCCTTCCCGGTCCAAGCGGTCAACGGCCCGGCACCATCGATACACCAGGTCTTGAATGATGGCGCGGTCCTGCAAGCGCTGGGGGGAGTATTGCTCTACTGTCATGGTTTTAGTCTCTGAAATAAATGATGGCGATTAAACTCTGTGGCGTCCGTTCTTATGACGCCTTGAAGTTCAACATCTCCGAGAGTGAGGTGATCAATTCGGCATCCTGTTGCATCACCGCCTGCATTTCGGCTGACGTACCGCCCGCAGGGGTTGCGCCATAGGAGTTCAGCGTTTTCTTGACCGCTTCATCGCTTAACATTGCATTCAGGGCTTTGTTCAGCGTCTCCATAATGGCTTGCGGGGTGCCTTCCGGTGCGGCTATACAGAACCAGGGCGCCATAACAAAGTTGGGCAGCCCCGCTTCCATCATCGTAGGCAGTTCTGGCAATAGCGGCGAGCGATTCTTCGATGTCACCGCAAGCGCCTTGACCTTACCCGCCTTGATCAGTTCAAGCGACGACGAAATGTTATCTATGGTGAAGTCGATCGAGCCGCCCATAAGGTCTACCAACATGGGCGAGCTGCCCTTGTACGGAATGTGCTCGGCCTTTACGTCGGCGCGTACTTTAAAGAGTTCTGCCGAGACGTGCGAGCTTGATGCAAGGCCGGGGCTGCCGTGGTTGAGCTCTCCCGGTCTTTTCTTCATCAGTTCGATGAGGTCTTGAAGTGATTCCAATTGCAGGTCGTTGCGCACCATCACGACGTTCGGTGTTTCGGCAATGTTGATCACAGGCGCCAACGCCGACATCTTGAAAGAAAGGTCATCGTATAGGAAATGGTTGGTCACCATGGTTCCTATCGACCCCATAAGCAGGGTGTAGCCATCGGGTTTGGCGCGTGCTACAGAACCAGTCCCAAGCGTCCCGGTGGCGCCTGGCCGGTTTTCCACAATGACAGGCACACCGAATGTTTTCTGCAGGTAGTCTCCCACCGTGCGGCCCAGAATGTCTGTGGATCCGCCCGGAGGGAATGGCACAACGATACGGATGGGTTGCGCTGGCCAGGTCTTGGCGAAGACCCTGGCAGGGAGTAAAAGCAGCGGAGCGGTGGTTAGCAAAGTTCTTCTCGTAATTCCCATGATCAACTCCTAAAGTGTCCAGTAAGAAAAGCTGCAATATGTATAGCCAATGGCTATCGTTCACGCCATGGGGCATGCAAGCTCTGCAACAAGCTCAGCCCTTGCTTTAGCCCAGCCTGTGCGCTAATAATGCGCCTGCCGGGGTCGAGCACGTTGTCACCAATGGCCTGCACTGAGTCCTCATCAGGAACGATCACATCTACGTTCGCGCCAGACTGCCGCAGTTGTTCTACCTCTTTACGCAAGTGACCACTTACGGGATTGTCTTCCGAGTACCCTAAAGGAGCGAGTACCAGTACGTGGCTGCTCTCCGTAGCCAGATCAGCGTTAGTCATCGAACGCAATCCACCGTCCATCAGCCTCGCGTCGTCCAGCGGCACTGGCGGCCATACTCCTGGTACCGCGCAACTTGCCATCACCGCATCCACAAGATTCAGTTGCCCACTCTTATCCAGCACTACACTCTGGGCAGTCGCGGTATCAACTGCGATCAGGCGCAATGGACATGTCGGCCAAGCTTCTGAACTTAAACGACTGCGAATGATGCTTCTGCGCATTTCAAGACTTGGGGTTTCGCTGCGCAAAGCAAACGCGCCAATACGCTTGCGCGCCTGGACAAGATCACCGTTTACTTTTCGGACCAACACTTGGTTCCTGGCGTCAGCCTCTCGCTGAGAGTAAAGCTGAAAGGCTTCGTTCGAACCCTCGGCTTGCAGTTGCTTTTCCAGCAAATCCTCCGGCGAGACGCCATGTGCGAGTTCAGCACTGACAACAGAACCTGCCGATGTACCAACAAACTCGCAAGCCGCGGGAAACACGAAGCCTTGGCGTGTCAGCCCCGCCACAACCCCAATCAGCCAGGCGATTCCGGTTACACCACCCCCTCCCAAGACAACCGAAGCCTTCGGGTGGGATGCCATTAAATCACCCCCTCTCGCTGCAAGTTTTCAATCTCGTCATCAGACAAGCCCAGCAGGCCACTATATATTTCACGATTGCCATCACCGAGGGTAGGGGCTGGTGCGATCTCTTTCTGAGCGACATTCGAGAAGCGAGGGATAACGCCAGTCATGCGCACGGGACCGATCTTGGGATCTTCAACGGTCGTGATCGTACCCCGAGCCAGATAGTGCTCGTCAGTCATCATGTCCGCAACACTATAGATAAATGAGTAGGCTAACTTGGCTTCATCCAAGATGCCGCATACGTCGGCCACTGGTTGGTTGACAATCCACGCAGCAACTGCGGCGTTGAGCTCATCCACATTATCCCAACGGCTCTCGTGCGAACGGAAACGTTCGTCGCTCAGCCAATCGAGACGCCCCATCGCTTTGCACAAACGTTCAAAACCGGCATTTGCTGATATCGTCAGAATTAGATAACGACCATCGGCGGTAAGGAAATGCTCGCCAGGAGCAGACGCGAAGTGTGTGTTTCCTCGGCGTTGTCTGGCCACTCCCAATCGGTCGTAAGTAGGAATGAGAACATCGGTGAAGCGTGCGACGGCTTCGTACATGGCCAAGTCAATTTCCTGCCCCGCGCCACCGTGCAAGTCGCGATGATAAATAGCCATAAGCAGTGAAAATGCGCCCAGCAGCGCCGTTTGATAGTCTGCAATCGACGTGCCAATTTTTACGGGTGGGCGGTCCGGAAAGCCGGTAATCCCCATAACGCCCCCAAAGGCGAGCGCAATGCGATCGTATCCTGCGCGCTCCCGGTAAGGTCCGGTCTGACCAAATCCGGAAATGCGCAGCAAAATCAAATTGGGATTGTGCTCCTTCATGGTTTCGTACGACAGATCCCACCGCTCCAACGTACCGGGGCGGAAATTTTCAACAACGGCGTCTGCAGTAGCGATCAATTTGAGCAGCAACTCACGGCCCTGCGGCTTTCGGAGATCCAACGTAACTGAACGCTTGTTGCGATTCTCGACGCTCCAGTAAAGGCAGATATCGTCCACATAAGGGCCGATATCTCGTACAGTGTCTCCTCTGCCCGGAACTTCCACCTTAATCACATCGGCTCCGAAATCACCAAATAAGGTGCAGGCGACAGGCCCCGAAACCATGGTGCCAATATCAAGAATACGCAAGCCACCAAGTAGATACTGTTGCGGTGCCACATTCGGTTTGGTCATGCTTACCTCTCTGCTTCGGACATGGCTGGCTCGGCCGATAAGAGATCACCGACTCTGACGTTGAAGTCGTCCAAATTTTGAAGGCGAAGCATGTGCCAATAATCATCATTGCGGAATGGCGTCGGTGCCACAATTTTTCCCTGCGAATTGCGATACCAGTTCGACATGCCTTTGTGTGACCAAATCATCTTGTTATGGGCTTCCTGGACGCGCTGATTGAACACATCGTGCACGTCACGCCGCACTTCGAATTCCAAAGGCGCTGAGTCCGCCGCTTCTACAGCCTTCTGAATAAGAGTCAGGATATAGTTGGCCTGAATTTCAAGTGACGCGACCACACTGCCGCCGTGACCCAGGGCGGTATTCGGCCCGGCCATAACCAGCATGTTCGGAAAATCCGGAACAGTCATCCCCAAATAGGCCTCGGCGCCGTCTTTGTCCCAACCGTCGCGCAGGCGTTTGCCACCACGGCCGAATACTTCAATAGAAGACAAGAAGTTCACCGCATCGAAACCGGTAGCAATAATCAGAACATCAAGTTCGTGGCTAACACCGTCTTGGGTTTCAACACAGCTTCCGTTCACTTGCGAAATGTGACTGTTCACCAGCTCCACATTGTCTTTCGTCATGGTTCGATACCACCCGTTATCCATAAGCATGCGCTTACCGAAAGGCGGATAGTCGGGCAGGACCGCGTCCAACAGGTCTTCGCGTCCGCCCAGCTCTTCTTTTATATAATTTTCAAAATGCTGACGGTGTTTGTCGTTCTGTCGATTGATAGCGCGTTCGGGCTGAGGCCATTCAGGATCGATTTGCAGGGACGAATGGATACGGTCGTTAAAGACCCACGCCAGCCGTTGCCGATACCATTCCTGATAGAAAGGAACTTCACGCAACAAGAATCGAATTGTGTCTGGTATGTTTTTATGAAAGCGTTCAAACGGGGCAGCCCATTGTTTTGAGCGCTGAAATATAGTGAGCTTCTTGACTTTGTCGGCTATGGCCGGAACGACCTGCATGGCGCTGGCACCGTTACCGATAATCCCAACGCGTTTGCCTTCAATAGAAAACCCTTCGGGCCACCGTGCGGTATGGAAGCAGTCGCCCTGAAACGATTCCAAGCCTGGAATCGAAGGATACTTAGGAACGTTCAGGATTCCGACTGCGCTTATTACCACATCAGCAGTCAACATTTCTGTCTTGCCATCGGCCCCGGTTATCTGCGCATTCCAACGACAATTTTCTTCGTCATACGCCAGTTGATCGCAACTGGTGTTGAAACGGATATTGTCACGGATCTTGAAGTCGTCGGCTACCCGTACGAAGTAGTCCTGAATTTCCTCGCGTAAAGCGAAGTATTTTGACCAGTCGTGCTTGGCGAACGAGAAGGAATAAATATGGCTTGGAGTATCGACACCAGCACTAGGATATGTATTCTCATACCAGGTCCCACCCACTTCGCCATTCTTTTCAATAATGGTGTGGGGGATACCTTCGGCCTTCAGGCGAATAGCCGCACACATACCTGCCACGCCGGCACCAATGATCAGAACCCGATACCCTTCACGGAGATTGCCGGGCGTTCGCGCTTCCGAAGAAACCGCCGTATCAGATTGAAACCATGAAGAAATCATGGGTCCATATGCATCTGATACGTCTTCGCCGACGCTCTGTTGCAGCATCGCCACCAAAACGCTTTCGTCTGGCACTGGCAGCTTGGATGCGTTGCCATTCTTCCACGCGATGATCGCCTGCCTTGCTGCTTGACGCACCTCTATCTGCACTTCTTGAGGCAATCCACCCGAGTCGTTGTCATCGATACCTCTGATTCGGCTGCATTTATAGCGTTCCGATAGCCATTTGTCGTCGCCAGTCAAATGAACAAGAATCATTACTAAGGTGGGAATGTTTGCAACGGGAAGTGCATCATCAAGCTCGGATATCCACCCACGATCGGCACCGGTTTGTACTGTCAACATAATTAATCCAAAAAAAAGTAAAAGCAATCCCGTTGCGGGAAGCTGGCCCACAATAAGGCTAAGATTCAATGAACAAGGTTCTTATCGGATGGCGAACGAAACGAACATTATTGCGGCTGTATATTGGCGTTTCGCACAACTTCGCCCCATTTTTCATATTCCGATTCAATCGTGGCTTGCAACTCGGCCGGTGAACTGGCGGTCGGTTCGAAACCCAGCGCCGTCAATTTGTCGGCGAACTCCGGCGAATTCACAATTGAATGAAGCTGCGTGTTCAGCTTTTCGACAATATGGCCGGGAGTGCCCTTGGGTGCCAGGAGCGAGATCCAACCAACGGCTTCGTAATTCGGCAGGCCAGCCTCCGCCATGGTGGGAACGTCAGGCATTAGGGGCGAACGAGTGCTGTCGAGTACAGCCAGGGCCCTTAATTTCCCACCTTCAATATTGCTTTTCTGTGCACCGATGCTATCTACCATAATCGGAACGCGACCTGCCATAACATCGATGGAGGCGCCTGCCCCACCCTTATATGCAACAGAAGTCAGTTGGATTTGCGCTTCGCTGTTAAGGAGTCGCAGTGCCAGTTCGAAGGCTTGGGCACCGGACGCAAACATGATTTCCCCAGGCTTGTCCTTTGCTTCTTTTATTAAGTCTGCGACCGATTTTGCCTTGAACGATGGGCCTGCCAATAGGACCATTGGCACCTTGGCAACCATACCTACCGGGGCAAAGTCGGTCCTCGGGTTATACAACTGATTTTTTTGCAGGTGCGGGCCAGTAACCAACGTGCCGCTGACGCCCAAACCTAGAATGTAGCCATTGGGATTACTTTTAGCGACAGAGCCCAAGCTGAGCATACCGCCAACGCCCGGCTTATTTTCAACGATAAAGGTCTGCCCGTTGATGGCTTCAAGCTGTTGGGCCAGCAATCGGGCTACCGTATCTGATGCGCCCCCGGGTGGGTAGCCAACCAGAATGCTCACGCTCCTGTCTGGATAGCTGCTTGCCATGGCTGACAAAGATGGTGCAGTCAGGCATGCAATTGCAGTCAATATGCTTCCTGCCTTTAAGCAAATTTTCATACGATGTCTCATTTGTGCCTACTAAATTTTATGTTTGCAAGGAGTTTTAACGATATCCTTAACATAGATCAAGGCATATCACTTTCCATGCTATTGTTCACAATGTAAACAAAACAGGTCTACCAGTCGGCCAAATGCGCTGGTGATCATAGCGTGAACACTTTAAGCCTTAAGGAAATCTACGCCATGGATCAAGCAACCAAAGGAAGCGGCAACCAAGCAGTGCTGCGCGCGCTAAGCCTATTAAAAATAGTTGGCGCCCATCATGAGCATGGTGTGCCCTTGAGGTCCTTAGTGAATTCGACAGGGCTGAACAGAACGACCGCGTATCGCTTGCTCGACAGCCTGATATCGACGGGGCTGGTCGAACGGGATGCAAGCAAGCGGTATAGATTAGGTATGGACGCCATGCAATTGGGTCTGAGATCGATGAGCCGCGCACCCATTCTGGAGCGCTGTAAGCCTTTAATGATCCGCCTGGCGCGCCGAACGGAAGACACGGTTTTCATCGTTGTTCGAAATGGCGATTATGCGCACTGCATCCACTACGAAGAAGGTACTTATCCTATTAAAGCACTGGTGCTGCAAGTAGACGGCATGCGATTGCTTGGAACCGGATCTGCGGGGACTGCATTGCTTTCCACGCTCAATGACGTCGAAATCACAGCATTTCACGGACGACAAAAGGGTGAACTGACGCCACAGCGAGCCATTTTGTCCAACCTCCAGGCGGAAATTAACGCTATCCGCACATCGGGTTATGCCGCCACGGACGACTTGGTGACAGTCGGCGTCGGCGGCATCGGCGTACACTTCGAGGTCACGCCCAACTTGTATGCAGCGATTAGCGTTGGAGCCATTCGCAGTCGCATGCCTCAAGACCGCAAGCTTTGGATCGCCGACATGATTCAGGAGGAACTTTGCGCCACAGGCTTCAAGTCACCAGTGCCCTTCAAGGTGGTTGGCGCCTGATTCACGCCGGCTTTCAAAGCAATTCCTTACAATGATGAAAACCACTGTACAGGGATAGTTATGGAAACCGATTTTTGGCTGGAACGTTGGCGCGAGGGCCAAACGGGCTTTCACCAACAAAGAGTGACACCGCTGTTGCAAAAGTATTGGCCATTTCTGGGCCTGCCGTCAGACAGCCAGGTGCTGGTGCCGCTATGCGGCAAATCTCTGGATATGCTGTGGCTTGCTGATCAAGGCCACCGCGTGCTGGGTGTTGAACTCTCACCGTTGGCCATTGACCAATTCTTCGCCGAGAACGGGCTGACGCCGGCCACGCACTCGTCACCGCTTGGCCGGCACTTTGTGGACGGCCGTATCGAAATCATTTGCGGCGATATTTTTGCACTGGATCCGACCACATTGGCGGGATGCCTGGGTGTGTACGATCGAGCCGCGCTGATCGCCCTTCCCGAAGGCATGCGCGGGCGCTATGTGCAGCACGTCTATGGCCAGCTTTCCCCTGAATACCGCGGACTGCTGCTGAC
>CAZONP010000067.1:0-5365 GCA_964581155.1 uncultured Candidimonas sp.
GCGCGCAAGCGCAGTTTCCGCTGGCTGAGCGAGCGGCTGGCCGGGAGCCAGGAATTTCTGATCCTGCCTGAGGCTACCGAAGGCAGCGATCCTTCGTGGTTCGGCTATCCGATCACGCTGCGTGATGGTTGTGGTGTCAAGCGTGTTGAGCTGCTGCGTTATCTGGATTCGCAAAAAGTCGGTACCCGACTGCTGTTTGCCGGCAATTTGACACGTCAGCCTTATATGCTGGGTCGTAACTACCGTATTTCCGGCGAGTTGCTGCAAACAGAAAAAGTCATGAATGACACCTTCTGGGTGGGTTTGTGGCCTGGCTTGAGTTTGGAGCATTTAGAGCATATTGTCGGCAGTATCGAGTCTTATCTTAGGTCGCCGCATAGCTCCCGGCCCGTCGAATCCAGGGAGGGCGAGTGTCAATGAATCCATTAGTCCAGAAGCTTTCAATTAATGAAAATCAAAGCGTACTCGATGCGCTGAGGTGTCTCGAGGGCGATCCACTGAAGATTGCCTTTGTCGTCGATGGCATAGGGCGGTTGATCGGGATCGTGACCGACGGCGATGTACGCCGCTACTTGCTGGGTGGCGGACTTATCGAAATGCCGGTGGGCACCTGCATGAACCGGCACTTCCACTCCGTGAGAATGGGAGTGCCCCGTGAAGAGTTACGGCAGATTTTTGCGCTCGGCTATGGCGTCGTTCCTGCCCTCGATGAAGAAGGGCGTTTGGTCGATATACACACGCGACACGGCCTCACCATACATCTGGATGGCTTTGCGCTCGGGGGCGAGCGCGTATTCGTGATTGCTGAAATTGGTAATAATCACAATGGCTCCCTAGAACTTGCCAAGCGGTTAGTCGATGCATCCATCGGTGCCGGCGCGGATGCCGTGAAGTTTCAAATTCGGAATCGCGAAGCACTATACCGGCGCAAGGCGGACGGATCGCGTGCCGAAGACCTGGGTGTCGAATACTTACAGGACCTGCTGGACAAGGTTGAGCTGACTCTGGATGAGCATCGCCAGTTGCGTGCGTATTGTGCGCACAAGAACGTCATGTACCTTTGCACGCCATGGGACGAACCCAGCGTTGATGTGTTGGCGGAGCTTGATGTCGCGGCGGTGAAGATCGCGTCGGCGGACCTGTGCAATCCCTATCTGATTGCCAAGGCTGCCAGCTTGTGCAAACCGATGATCCTGTCTACCGGGATGTCCTACGAGCATGAGATTGTGCGTGCGATTAACCATTTGCACGGTTTCGGCGTGCCGTTTGCGCTGTTGCATTGCAACAGCGCCTATCCGGCGCCGGAATGCGATATCCAACTTGGCTACCTCAATCGTTTGAAACAGTTGCATCCACTGGTTGGCTATTCCGGTCACGAGCGCGGCATAGCTATTACGCTCGGAGCGGTGGCGCTGGGGGCCAAGGTGGTCGAGCGGCATATTACGCTGGATCGTGGAATGGAAGGGCCGGACCACCTTGCCAGCCTGGAACCCGGGGAGTTTCGCCAGTTGGTTGACGGTATCCGTCAGCTTGAGCAGGCCCTTCCCTGGCGGAAATCGGGCCGATGCGTCAGTCAGGGTGAGCTGCTGAACCGCGAAAACCTCGGAAAGAGTGTGATTGCCGCGCGGGACATACCGCTGGGTGAAATGTTCACGGAGGATATGCTTCGGGTCGCCAGCCCGGGGCAGGGGCTGGCGCCATATCGGCTACCGGAACTGCTGGGCAAGCCGGCTGGTCGCGACATTGCTCAGGGAGGCTTCTTGTTCAATAGCGACCTAGATGAGTCACGTCATCAGGAGAAGTTGGTATTTGACCTGCCCATACGCTGGGGTGTGCCGGTTCGCTACCACGATTTTCTCGATTACCGGCGTCGAATCTCGCCGGACCTGTTCGAATTCCATCTGTCATACCGCGATTTGGGATTGAAACCACAAGCATTCCTTGCGGATGTCGAATGTTCGCGCCTAGTTGTTCATGCACCGGAGTTGTTCGAGAATAGTGAATTGCTGGACTTGGTCTCGGACGATGAAGCCTATCGCCAACGCTCCATTGATAATCTGCAGCGGGTAGTCCACGCCACCGAGCAGATTGCGGCCTTCTTCCCAAGAGCCAAGGACCTGCTGATTATTGCCAATGTGGGGGGCTTTTCCGCAGACTATCCCCGCCCTGTTGAGTCCCGTGCCGAATTGTATGAACGATTCCACGAGTCGTACAAACACATTGACTTTGGCAGGACCGAGCTGATCCCGCAGAACATGCCGCCGTTCCCGTGGCACTTTGGTGGTCAACGTCACCAGAACATTTTCATGATGCCAGAAGAACTTGCTCGGCAAGCTCGGGAGCACGGGTTGCGTCTGTGCTTGGATCTTTCGCATCTACAAATGACGTGCTTCCACTTCGGCCTGGACTTCCAATCTGCTCTGGAACTGCTGCTGCCCTATTCGGCGCACCTGCATGTCGCGGATGCCAAGGGCGTCAATGGTGAGGGAGTCTTAATTGGCACAGGTGATATTGATTGGAAAGCCACGTGGTCGAAGATTAAAAAGTACAGTGTAGTCAGTTTCATTCCTGAAGTTTGGCAGGGACACAAAGATCATGGCTCCGGCTTCTGGTCGGCGTTGCATTTCCTAGAATCGTTGCGCGGAAACTGACGTTCCGTGTGCTGGGTGGTTGGGCGTCCACATGCATGTTAACGAAATTAAGTGCCATACCAGCATCGGTTTGATGGGGCTGGGAAACGTGTTTCTCAACCATCACGAAGAGCTGGAGGATGAATTTGTCATCTATTTTGTGACAGACAATCATGGCTCCTCCGCTTCCCGCTTCCCGCTGCCCCAGTACCGATTTGTTTCCCCGGATAATCTTGGCCAACTCGAAGACCCTTTCGTCATCGTGACGACGTCCGACGAGTTCTTTGTGGAGATCAGCAAGCAACTGGCGGCTGTGGGAATACCCCATTGCCATTTCAGCGAAATCAAAGGAATTGATGATAATTATCCCGTCGTACACCTGGGATCGCTGAAGGGTGATTATGCAGATCATCTTGGGAATGTGATCTGTTGGGAAGGTGGCGTTGTGCCGGACACCTATGTGCATTTCGGCATGCCGCGCAGAGGCGGGCATCGGCCTATCAAGGTCAGAAATAACCGGCTGACCATAGGCGCAGGTTCGCATTTTGAAGGGGCATGCCACATCGTTTTTACCGGGTCGGGGTCGTCTGTCCAAATCGGCGCCAATAATTGGGTCGGTGGCGAAATGCAGTTATCGGTGAACGCTGGTAGCTCATTGCAGACAGGCCGTAACTGCACATTTGAGAGCCTGCATGCCGTCTTGCATGAGGGGCGTATCCGTATCGGTAATGACTGCATGTTTTCCGTGAACGTGAATTTACGTCAGACGGATGGGCATCCCATTTTCGATGCGGCTACTGGCCAGCGAATCAACTTCCCTAGAGATATTCAGATCGGTAATCACGTGTGGGTTGGCTACGAGGCGTACCTGCTGGCGGGCTGCACTATCGGCGATGACTGTATTGTTGGTGCCCGGTCTGTGACGTCGGGGTGTTTTCCAGATGGCGTGATACTGGCAGGCAGCCCGGCCAGGGTTGTTCGTACGGGCATAACCTGGCGCAAGGACGAACTGCATCGCTCTCCGTCGATTGCTCATCTTTCGGATTGCAAACGTTATTAAGTGGTGTAAATGGCTCGGAAAGTTACCTCGTCGCGTGGGGAGCATAAATAGCGATATGGGCAGGTATTTTTCGTGCCGATTTTCTTGGGCGATATCGGCCGCTCAGGGTGTTAGAAGCATGCTATTGGCTACTTTGAACCCATTGGAGATGTCATGTTTACGCCCGTAGTCCTTGCCGGCGGTAGTGGTTCGCGCTTGTGGCCCTTGTCACGACAGCGCTTTCCTAAGCAGTTTTTGGCTTTGGATGGCCAGAACAAAGGGAGCATGCTGCAGCGCACGCTCGAGCGGTTAGAGGGGCTGGAGCAAGCTGCGCCGCTGGTGATCGGGAATGAAGATCATCGCTTCATGGTTGCCGAGCAATTGCGCCAGGCGGGGCGCAAGTGTCAGCGCATCGTGCTGGAGCCCATTGCGCGCAATACCGCACCGGCGATAGCCCTGGCCGCGCTTGAGGCTAGGCGCAGCGGCGGGGATCCGATTCTTCTCGTTATGCCAGCCGATCACTATATACAAGATGCTATCGCTTTCCGTGAGGCGATATGTATTGCTGAACGGCATGCCGATCAAGGGCGCCTCGTGACGTTTGGCATTACGCCGACTCACGCAGAAACAGGGTTCGGCTATATCCAGTGTGGAGTCGAGCTTGTAAACAGGGGTTTCGAAATTGCTGCATTTAGGGAAAAGCCTGCTGCTGATCTCGCAGAACGGTATTTGCAGATGGGCAATTATCTTTGGAATAGTGGGATATTCATGTTCCGTGCTTCGGTATTCTTGGGCGAACTCGAGCGCTTGCGGCCAGACATCCTAGCCGTATGCCGAGTGTCGCTCGAGCGGGCCGATCAAGATCGGGACTTTCTGCATATTCCGTCGGAACCGTTCAGCCAATGCGCCAGCGAGTCTATTGATTACGCCGTCATGGAGCACACCCCGCTTGGCACAGTGGTGCCGCTAAGTGTTGGTTGGAATGACTTAGGCAGTTGGAACGCAATCTGGGATGCCGGGCCGCGAGATGAGTGCTCCAATCGGCTAGAGGGTGATGTCATTAGCCTCTCCACGCGAAACTCTCTCGTACAGGCTCACCATCGATTGGTAGCCACCGTAGGGGTTGAAGACCTCGTGGTGATTGAAACCAAGGATGCGGTGTTAGTGGCGCATCGAGAGCAAGCACAGCAGGTTAAAGAAATCGTAGAGCGCTTGCAGTGCGCCAAGCGTAGTGAGGCCAGCGAGTCCCCCTTGGTCAGCCGCCCATGGGGACACTACGACACGGTGGACCGAGGGGAGCGCTACCAAGTGAAGCGCATTTGTGTCATGCCGGGTGAAAGTCTCTCTTTGCAATTGCATTACCATCGTGCCGAGCATTGGATCGTTGTTTCCGGGACAGCACTGGTCATCTGCGGCGACACAAAGTTGGTGTTATCGGAAAACCAGTCAACTTACATCCCTTTGGGCGTAAAGCACTCTCTCTCTAATCCAGGCAAGGTGCCTCTAGAGTTAATCGAGGTGCAGTCGGGGACGTATTTGGGGGAAGATGATATCGTGCGATTTGAAGACCATTACGGGCGAGTCTGAATTTGTAGGGCGGTATAAGCCACAAAGAACGTTTACCCGGGGCTGGCTTGGGCCATGAGACATGTTTTTCCCAAGCGGGCTTTATCGATCATTTGCAAAGTTGAAGGTG